>CAVDQJ010000099.1:0-5913 GCA_963611005.1 bacterium
ATGTTAAATCAACATAATGTTTATAATTGGAAAATAGATGATGATAAATTTATTGAATGTTCATCTTTTAGTGTAGTGTCAAATAAAATTGATGAGCGTATTAAAAATAGTTTAGTTGGTTTAAATGATGAAGATAAAAAAGAAGCAATAAATGATATATTTTTAACATTAGAGACTTTTAGCGAAGAAGATAAACTTGAAACAGGTGATAGTTTACCTAAATTCTTTATGAAACTTAAAAAAGAGTTAAGAAATAGTAGTGAAAAAACTAAAAAATTCATTTCGTCTTTATTCTTTAAAAACAAAATTAATGAGGAAAAAGATATTAAAATTGAAAATGTTGATTTTGAAGTTTTAAATGAAGATGATATGGAAGAAATTGAAAACAATAGAATTTTATTAGAACATAATGAAGATAATTAAAAGGAGTTATTTATGAAAAAAAGTGAAGTATTAAGTATTATAAGTGATGAAAGTTTAACTTATTCTCAACAATTATTAGCATTAGCTCGTCTTGCTGAAAGTAAAGACAAAACTTTAAAAAGAGATAAAGAATGGGTTAAAGCTTTAAAAGAAAAGAAAGTATGCGATTTAAACGAAGGTTTAGCACCTTATAGACCTAGATATATCTTACCTGATTATAGTATTTTAATGAATAAAGGTTGTAAGTTTTTAGAACTTGAAAAACCTAAAACATTACTTGAAGCTTGTAGTAATTTATTAATTTTTTATAGACATATTCCTTCAATTACATCTTATCCTGTATATTTAGGTAATTTTACAGACCTATTTTTACCATTTGAAGATGAAGCTGATAATCCTCAAACAGAAGAGATATTAAGATTATTTTTAAAGAATATAGATAAAACATTATGTGATTCTTTTGTTCATGCTAATATCGGTCCAAAAGATAGTAAGATTACTAGAATTATTTTAAAACTTACTAAAGAAATGCAACTCGCAGTACCTAATTTAACATTATTATATGATGAAGATGAAACAAGTGATGATTTCGCTTTAGCTTGTATTGATTGTATGTTAGCAAGTAGTAAACCTTCTTTTGCAAATCATAAAATGTATAAAGAAGAACATAAAAATACTCCTTACGCTGTTGCAAGTTGCTATAACGCTTTAAATATTGGTGGAGGTGGTTATACCTTACCTAGATTAAGACTTTATGAAATTAGCACTGAAGCAAAAGATATCGATGATTTCTTTGATAATGTTCTTCCAAAATATGTAAATTTAATTTTAAGAAATATTGATCAAAGAATTAAGTTTATCGTTGAAAAAACTAGTTTCTTTAAATCTAATTTTTTAGTAAAAGAAGGCTTTGTTTCAAGAGAAAATTTTACTGGTATGGTTGGTGTTGTTGGTGTTGCTGAATGTTGTAATAATTTATTAAAAATAACTGACAAATCATATGGTTTTGGACATAACGAAGAAGCTAATGAATTAGCAGTTAAAGTATTAGAAACAATAGAAAAAATTGTAAATAATCATAAAGGAAAATATTGTTCAAATTGTAATAATAGATATCAAATGCATGCACAAGTTGGAATTGATAGTGATGGTCTTGATGATGCTCCAGGATGTAGAGTTCCAGTTGGATATGAACCTGAATTATATGAACATCTATCTTTAGAAAGTAAATTGCATAAATATTTCCCTTGTGGAGTTGGTGATATATTTAAATTAGATCAAACATGGTCTAATTCTTTAGACGCAGTTTTAGATATTATTAAAGGTTCTTTAAGAAGTGGTATGAGATATTTTACTGCGTATAACTGTGATAATGATTTAGTTAGAGTTACAGGGTATTTAGTTAAAAAGAGTGAAATTGATAAATTAAATAAGGGTGAACAATCTATTAATAACTGCACTGTTTTTGGAAAAGGTGCAAAAGAATTTGGACATGCTTTAGATAGAAAGATATATGGAAAAGGCTCTAATTAATAAAATAATTAATTTTTCTAATGTTGATGGACCTGGAAATAGGATGGCTATATTTTTTCAAGGCTGTCCTTTTAGATGCTTATATTGTCATAACCCTGAAACAATAAATATTTGTTTTAATTGTGGTAAATGTATTTCTTCTTGTCCTACAAATTCTTTAAGTTTTAATGATGATAAAAAAGTGATTTGGAATGAGAAAACATGTGTTAATTGTGATACATGTATAAAAATTTGTCCTAATTTATCTTCGCCTAAAGTTAAAGAATATACTGTTGAAGAACTCGTAAATAAAATTAAAAAAGTTAAACCATTTATTAGAGGAATAACAGTGAGTGGAGGAGAATGTACTAATTATCCTAAATTTATTTATGAACTGTTTAAAGAAGTTAAAAAATTAGGTTTAACATGTTTAATTGATTCAAATGGATGTTATGATTATAAAAACATTGAGGATTTAATAATGATTTCTGATGGAGTCATGTTAGATGTAAAAGCTTTTAATAATGATTTTCATAAGGAAATAATAGGTAAAAGTAATGATGTAGTTATTGATAATTTAAAATATCTATTATCGATTAATAAGTTAGAAGAAGTAAGAACAGTTATTTTACCAAATCAAAAAGAAAATAATGAATATACAGTTAAAATGGTTAGTTCGATTATAAAAGATAAAACAAAATATAAATTGATTAAATATAGATATTATGGTGTTAGAAAAGAAGGATTAGATAAATTTAATAAGGTAATTGTAGATGATGATGCTATAAATTATTATAAAGATATCGCTATTAAAAATGGTTGTTCAAAGGTGGTTATTAAATAAACTATGGATAAAAAAATAAATAAAACTAATGCAATGAGATTATTAGATGAAGCAAAAGTTGAATACGAAGTTATTGATTACACTGATAAAAATTTTACAAATGGTGAAGAAATAGCATCATATTTAAATCAAGATCCTTCTGTAGTTTTTAAAACTTTAATAACTGTTGGAAAAAGTAAAGAACATTATGTTTTTGTAATACCAGTTAATAAAGAATTAAATTTAAAGAAAGCAGCTAAATCAGTAGGAGAAAAAAATATTGAAATGGTTAAGTCTAAAGAATTATTGCCTTTAACTGGCTATATTCATGGAGGATGTTCTCCTATTGGTATGAAAAAATTTTTTAAAACAACTTTTGATATATCAATTTTAAATAAAGATAAAATCTATTTTAGTGGTGGTAAAATTGGATATCAAGTTAAATTAAAAGTTGAAGATATATCAAAAGTTATAGAAATTAATTTTGATGAATTAATATAAAATTTAAGTACAAATATAAATTTAAATATGATATTATAATTTTAAACAGGAGGAAATTAATTATGGCAGCAAGCGGTAAAGACTATTTTGGTTTAAGTAGAGTCGTTTCCATTATCTTAGCAATTATCCCAGTTACTTCATGGATCTGTGGTTTTATTACTAGATTTAAAGATGGCCATATCTTAGCAGGTATTTTACGTATCTTCTTTGGTTGGAACATTATTTGGATTATCGACTTAATCTTAATGATTGTAAGAGGCAGTATCTTAAAAATTATTAAGTTATAATAAATAACAATATAAAAAGTGGCCTATATGGTCACTTTTTTTATTGCTTAAAAAAATGATTTTAAAAATTAGAATTTAGTAGTATAATACTACACGGCGGAGGTATACTTATGGCAAAAAAATTCTTTGAATTACCTAGATTAGCTCAAATAATCCTTTTAATTCTTCCTGTAGTTGGTTGGATTGTTGAACTTATCATTAGATGGAGTGCTGTTGTTGAAAACTTTACAGTTTTAAACCTTGTTGCTGCTCTCCTCTACACATTCGTTGGATGGGGTATTGTTCTCCAAATCGTTGATATTATTTGGATTCTTTGCTTCAAACACTTATTCCTTACAAAGGCATAAGCTACTTGGCCACTTCATTGTGGTCTTTTTTTTAGACAAAATAAGGAGAAATTTATGTTACACGTTGTAAACCACCCATTAATTACTATGAAATTAAATAAGATGAGAGATGAGAATACAAAATCAAGTGATTTTAGAACTCTTCTTGATGAGATATCTTCTTTAATGACATTTGAAGTTTTTAAAGATTTAAAGTTAAAAGCTAGTGGAAAGAAGATTAAAACACCAACAGGATGTGAAATCGATAGTTTAAAATTAGAATATAACTTAATTATTGTACCTATTTTACGTGCAGGTATAGGTATGAGTAATGGAGTTTGTAATATGCTTCCAACTGCTAGAATTGGTCATATTGGATTATATAGAGATGAAAAAACATTAAAACCTGTAGAATACTTCTGTAAAATGCCAAATGTTGAAAATCCTTTAGTTTTAGTTTGTGATCCAATGTTAGCAACTGGTGGTAGTGCAATAGATGCAATTTCTATTTTAAAAAGAAAAGGATATACAAATATTAGATTATTATGTTTAGTAGGAGCTCCTGAAGGTGTTAAAGCACTTGAAAAAGCTCATCCTGATGTTGATTTATATTTAGCATCATTAGATGAAAGATTAAATGAAAAAGGTTATATTCTTCCTGGATTAGGTGATGCAGGTGATAGAATATTTGGAACTTTATAATATTCCTACTTTTTTATATATTGAATCTACGTTTTTATGATAAAAATCTAGATTCTTAAAATTTTCAATTTCTTCTAAAGAGAATAAAGAACCAATTTCTTTATTCTTTTTTATTAATACAAAGAAATCTATATTATTTTCATAAGCTTCATTAGCTATAGGCTGAATTAAATCATATGCTTTTTCTCTACTATATCCTTTGTTAATGAGTTCAGTTAAAATTCTTTGAGAATAAATAATATTATTAGTTAATGATATGTTTTTAAGCATATTTTCAGGATATACAATTAATGTATCAATAATTTTTGTCATTCTTTTAAGCATATAATCAAGTAAAGTTATAGCATCGTTTAATGCAACTCTTTCAACAGAAGAATGTGATATATCTCTTTCATGATATAAAGCCATATCTTCATAAATTGAAAGCATATAACCCCTTAAAAGACGTGAGCATCCACATATATTTTCAGATCCAATAGGGTTATGTTTATGAGGCATTGCTGAACTTCCTTTTTGATTTTTAGAGAAATATTCACTAACTTCATGTATTTCAGTTCGTTGTAAATTTCTAATTTCTACACCTATTTTTTCAAGTAATCCACCGATTAAAGTTAAGCAAGAAATATAAAATGCGTGTCTATCTCTTTGTAATACTTGAGTAGAAATATTAACATTATTTAAACCTAATTTATTTAAAATATAATCTTGAGCTTCTAAAGGAAGATAAACACTAGTTCCTACAGCTCCGCTAATTTTACCAACTTCAATTTCTTTTCTAGCTTCGTTAAATCTAATGATATCACGAGATAATTCATCATAATATAAAGCCCACTTTAAACCAAAAAAAGTAATATCTGCATGGACTCCATGAGTTCTTCCAATACATGGAGTATCTTTATATTTTAAAGCTTTTTCTTTTAATGAATTTTGTAAAAGAAGTAGTTTTTCGTATAGTTTTTCGTTAGCTTCTTTAAAAATACAACCATTAGCAGTATCAACAACATCAGTAGAAGTTAACCCATAATGAATCCATTTTCTTTCATCGCCTAAATATGTAGAAACATTTCTAGTAAATGCAATAACATCATGTTTTGTTTCTTTTTCTATTTCTTCAATACCTTTTAAATCAAAAGATGCTTTAGACATTATATTATTAAAATCAGTATCATTTATCTTATTAATTGAATGTAAATAAGAAACTAAAGCAAGTTCTACATCTAAATATTTTTGAAATTTGTTTTGCATTGAGAAGATTTTTTTCATCTCAGGAGTAGAATATCTGTCGATCATTATAAAATTTCCTCTTTAATAATTGTTTCATCTCTTCCTGGACCAACAG
>CAVDQJ010000100.1:0-4358 GCA_963611005.1 bacterium
GCCATACTATTCCTTATTTACCATTTCATAAGCTTCTAAAATATCATTTTCATGAACATCATTGAAGTTTAAAATCTTAATACCACATTCATAACCTTGTTTTACTTCTTTTGCATCATCTTTGAAACGTTTTAAAGAATCGATTTCGCCTTCATAAACAATGCTTCCATCACGTAAAACTCTAACTTTTGAATTGTTTTTAATAAGTCCATCAGTGACCATACATCCAGCAATTGCACCGACTTTACTAACTTTAAATACACTTCTAACTTCAGCTTGTCCTAATACTTTTTCAACTTCTTCTTTTTTCATTTGACCTTTAATAGCTGCTTCCATTTCTTCGATTAAAGCGTAGATAATTCTATGAAGTCTAATTTCTACTTTTTCTTCTACAGCTTTATTTTTAATAAAAGCACTAGGTCTAACGTTAAATCCATAAACAATAGCATTTGATGCACTAGCAAGTAATAAATCAGATTCACTAATTGCTCCAGCTGCAGCTCTTATAATATTGATTTTAACTTGATCGTTATTTAATTTTTCAAGACTTGCTTTAACAGCTTCAGCACTACCTGTTGAATCTGTTTTTAAAATAATATTTATTTGAGCGAGTTGTCCTTCGTTGATCTTAGAATATAAATCATCTAAAGAAGTAACTCCACCTGTAGCAGCTCTTTCTTCTTCAATCTTTCTTACTTTTCTTTTTAAAGCGATATCTTTTGCTTGTTTTTCAGTAGGGAAAGCCATAAATCTATCACCTGCTAAAGGAACTTCGCTTAAACCGATAATAGAAACAGGTACTGAAGGAGTTGCACTCTTTAAAACTTTATTATGTTCGTTAGTCATTCTTCTAACTTTACCATAAACAGTTCCAACAACAACATAATCACTGCTTAATAAAGTACCATTTTGAACGAGTAATGTAGCTTTTGGACCACATCCAGGATCGAGTTCAGCTTCTAAAACTGTACCGATTGCATATCTATCAGGATTTGCTTTTAATTCAAGCATTTCAGCTTGTACTAAAATAGCATCTAATAAACTTTCAATACCGATTTTCTTTTTAGCTGAAATTTCAACAGTCATAACATCACCACCATAACTTTCAGCGATGACATCATGTTGCATTAATTCAGTTAAAACTTTATCAGGATTTGCTCCAGGAACATCGATTTTATTGATTGCAACGATAATTGGAACTCCTGCAGCTTTTGCGTGATCTATAGCTTCAATTGTTTGAGGCATAACACCATCATCAGCAGCAACAACTAAAATAACGATATCTGTAACACTAGCTCCTCTTGCTCTCATCGCAGAAAATGCTTCGTGCCCAGGAGTATCAATAAATGTTATTTTTTGACCATTAAACTCTTTAACATAAGCACCGATTTCTTGAGAAATACCACCGAATTCACCAGCGACTAAATTAGAATTTCTAATAGCATCGATCAATGTAGTTTTACCATGGTCAACATGTCCCATAACTGTAACAACAGCAGGACGTGATTTTAATAAACTTGGATCATCATCGATAACAGCTTTTTCAAAATCTTCTTCAGCGACGATTTCTTCTTTTTTAAAATCGTAGCCAAATTGAAGACATACTTCACCGATTGATTCATCATCTAAACTTTGGTTAATAGTAACCAATTTTTTATTCATAAAGAAATACTTAATAATATCAGATGCTTGAATATTAAGTTCTTTAGCGAGTTCACCAACAGTTAATGATTTAGTAAAAACAAATACACCACCATTAACTTTGTTAGTTTCATTCCTTTGTTGTTCTTTAGTAAGAATATTACTAGCACGTTGTTGTTTATTTTTGTTATCTTTCATTAACTGTTTCCTCCTTATTTCATTTTTAAATATCTTTCCATTCTAGTGTAAATTTCTTCATTTACTTCGATTTCAAGGGCTTTATCAAGACATTTACTCTTTCTTGCTTTATCTATTGCTTCTTGATTCATGGAAATATAAGCACCTCTTCCATTAGCTTTACCGCTAATGTCGAGGATTACTTCATTAGTAGGTGTTTTAACAACCCTAAATAACTCATTTTTAGGATAAGATACATTAGTTGCTAAACACCTTCTTAATGGTATTTTTTTCATTATTTATCCTCGTAATAAGAATCATCATCATATTCGCTGAAGTCACCATCTTCATCTTCATAATCATATGCTTCTTCGTTTTCGATTTCTGCTAATTCTTCATCAGTATAAATCTTCATCTTTTCAACTGGTTTTTTATTAGCTTCGTCTTTCTTTTCTTCTTTAACAACTACTTTTTCTTCTTTTTTCTTCTTGCTAAATTTAGGTTCATTAGCTTCTTTTTTCTTATCTTCAAGGCTAGCTTCAAGATCTTTTAAAGAAACATTAGTTGTAACTTCACGAGTTAAAATTGGTTCTTCTTCTTTGACTGGTTCACTTACTTCATCGATAACATCGACATTTTCAATGATTTCATCATCTTCATCTTTTGATAAGAAATTATCTTCTTCTTTAACTTTATTTTCGTTAGTAACAGGAGCGATTGTTTCTTTCTTCTTTAAAGCTTCTTCTCTTACTTTATTTCTAAGTTGTTCACGAGATTCAACTTCAAATTCTGCCATTGGCTTATAATCGATTTGTTTTTCACTAGCTTCACTTGCTTCCATAATTTTAAGTTCATCAAGTTTTAAAAGTTGTCTAGCTAATACGACATTAATTCCTTTTACACCGATTGCAGCTGTAGCAGTTCCATCTTCACAAACTGCAATAGCACTCTTCATATCATCACTAAATTTAATACCGATAACATTTCCAGGTTTTAAACATTCAGCTAAATAAACACCTTTATTTTCGTTAAATGTGATAATATCGACTTTTTCTTTACTATCTTTTGTATTTCCAAGTTGAGAAACAATTGCTTGAATACGGCTTCCATTAGGACCAATACATGCTCCGCTTGGATCAACATTTTTATCTTTACTTGTAACAACAACTTTACTTCTTACACCAGCTCTTCTTGCAACATCAACGATTTCAACTGTTCCATCGTAAATTTCATGAACTTCATTAAAGAATAATTTCTTTAAGAATTCAGGACAAGATCTAGAAATTTTAATTAAACTATCTTTTTTGCCATCTTTATTTGTGCTAGATCCAATTGATTCAACATATACTTTAATTGAATCACCAGGTCTATACATTTCTTTTCCGATTAAATCTTTAGCATATAAATAAGCAATAGCATCTCTTCCACTTCCTAAATTAACTAAAATTGAAGCATTATTATCGTTTCTTTCGACTGTACCAGTAATAATTTCACCGATTTTACCTTCAAATGTTTTATATAATGCTGCTTTTTCAGCTTGAGAAATCTTTTGGTTAAATACATTAACAAATTTTGTAACATCACCTTTAGACCAAGTTGAAATATCGATTGGTTCTTCATAGAATTCTCCAACTTTTAATCCTTTTTCAATAACTTTTGGATCATCTGCACTAATTTCAATAAAATCATCTTCGATATCATCTTCATTAGTAACTTTAAATTGATGATATAAATCTAATTTTCCACTTTCAAAATCGATATCAAATCTAATTAAAGCATTAGAAAGTTTTACACCTTCTTTACTTTTTGTAGATGTTTTCTTAATTATTTTAGAAGTAGGGATTTTCATCTCTTCTTCAAGTTTTTTTGTATAAGCTGTAACGAAAGCTTCTTCTAAAGCTCCAATAATAACATCTTGATCAATTCTTTTTTCTTTACTCATCTCAACAAGATATGTTACAAAATTATTGTTTGATTTTTTTGTTCTTGCCATATTTATTTCTCCTAAAATTTAATTGCTAATCTTGCTTTATCAACTGTGTCTCTTTTAACTACAGCTACGATAGTTCTAGTTTTTTCTTTGTATTCAATCGTAACAAATTCATCACTTACATTAACTAAATAACCTTCTAATGTATTTAATCCTTTATATGGATTAGATAAATGTACATTTACATATTTAGTTACGTATTTTTCTAATTTAGTTATATCGATAGGTTTTTCTATACCTAAACTTGATATATCCAAAGTATAGGGAACAGTATTAAATTCATGTTCATCCAATAATGTTGAAATTTTGTTAGATATATCTGTTATATCATCGATGTTGATATCTTCATCTCTATCTACAACAATTTCTAACGTTCCACTTTTCTTTCCTTCGTTATATTTAAAAGAGAAAAGTGAATAATTTAAACTACTTAATAACTCATTTACTAGTTTTTTAATTTCATCAAGTGATTCCATCAATACCCCCTATAAAAAAATAAGAATGCCACCAGGGCACTCTTTCGAGTAAAAATTTGTTAAATTTCTTTAAC
>CAVDQJ010000101.1:0-3306 GCA_963611005.1 bacterium
GATGATGCTAGTAAAAAATTAAGTGAAATCAGAAATAAAAAATATAGATTAAATAATGATTTACATAAGTTATTAGCTCAATTAATGAATAAATATAATGAATATTTATCTCAAAGTAACTTTACTTTAAAAGGTGGTAGTTATTGTTTAGGTATTTCTTCATCATATAAGACATATGTAAAAGGTATTGTAAAAGATATTTCTGATAGTGGTTTAACTACATTTATTACTCCTTTTGAAGTAGTAGATTTAGAAAATGAAATACATGTTGTAGAACTTGAAGAAAATTTAGAAATTTCTAGAATTTTAAGAGATTTAACAATAAAGTTTTTATCACTTGAAGATAATTTTAAAAGAAATAATAATTCGATTGGCGAACTCGATTTATTGACTGCAAAAATTAAATATAAAGAGGAGATGAATGCTAATATTATTCTTCCTTCAAAAGGAAAAATAATTAAATTATTAAATGCTAAACATCCTTTAATCGATCAAAAAGTAGTAGTTGGAAATGACTTTATAATGGATAAAGATCATATTCAAATGATAATAAGTGGACCTAATGCTGGAGGTAAAACTATAGCATTAAAAACAGTAGCTATATTATCTTATTTAGAAAAGATGGCGATACCATTAAATTGTAGTATAGATAGTGAGATTTCTATCTTTAATCATATCTATATTGATATTGGAGATAACCAATCTATTGAAAGTAACCTTTCTACCTTTTCAGCACATATAAGTAATTTAGCAGTAATATTTAAGTATTTATCTAGTAAAGATTTAGTAGTTATTGATGAAATCGGTAATGGAACCGATCCTAAAGAAGGTGAAAGTTTAGCTATAGCTGTTGCTAAATATTTATTAAATAAAGAGTGTTTTTCATTAATCACATCCCATTATGATGGAGTTAAAAAATTTGGTTTAAGCAACGAAAATATTATTAATGCTTCGTTTATTTTTAATGAGAAAAAAATACAATCTACATTTAAACTTATGTTTGGAATTGGAGGAAAATCATACGGATTTTTAATCGCTAAAAAATATGGTATCGATCCTTCAATTGTTAGTGATGCTATAAATATCTATAACAAAAAATATTTAACAAAAGAAGAAGTAAGAATTAAAAAGATTGAAACAAAAGAGATAAGTTTAAAAGAAAAAGAAGTAGAGCTAAACGAACTTAAAAATAAACTTAATATAAAAGAAGAAGAATTAAAAATATTAGAGTCTTCATTACAAGAAAAAGAAGAAAAACTTAAAAATAAAAAACTTGATGAATTAGATGTTTATTTAGATAAAAAATATGATGAAATTAATGATATCTATGAAGAGTTTTTAATTAACAAAAATAAAAAAGATACAGATAATAAATTAGATAAAGTTATTGAAGAGAAAAATGATGAAGAAGAGATTAATGTAAATGATTTTGTATATATTAAATCTTTAGATTCAAAAGGAAAAGTAATTAGTAAAAATAAAGATAAAATCGAAGTAAGTTTAGATAATGGAGCTACTATTAAAACCACTGTTTCTAAAGTTAGTAAAACAGTGTCTACATCGAATAAAAAGAAACTTAAAAACGTTGATGATATGGTATTAAAATTTAAAACTATGCCTAGTAGTTTGAATTTAATTGGATATCATATCGATGAGGGAATAGATGCTTTAATTCATTATCTTGATCAATGTTCTTTAAATAAAGTACATGATGTTAAAGTAATTCATGGATATGGAAGTGGTAAACTTCGTGAAGCGATACATGCTTATTTAAAAAAATCTCCATATGTTGATTCTTTTAGATTGGGAAGTGAGCTTGATGGAGGAAGTGGAGCTACAATAATTAAGTTAAAATGAACGAAATTTTAAAAAAAGAAATAGATTTATTACCTGATAAACCAGGTTGTTACCAAATGAGGGATATCGATGATAATATCATTTATATTGGTAAAGCAAAGAATTTAAAAAAGAGAGTATCTCAATATTTTTTAAAACCACAAAATGGTAAAACTTTTGCGATGGTATCGCATGTTGACCACTTTACAACAATTATTACGTCTACTGAAAAAGAAGCTTTAATATTAGAGATGAATATGATTAAAAAATATCTTCCTAGATACAATATTTTATTGATGGATGATAAACATTATCCTTATATTGCTATATTTAAGAATGTTAAAAATCCCTACATAACAATTACAAGAAATACAAACAATAAAAAAGCTTCTTATTTTGGACCATTTCCTAGTTCATCAAGTTGTTATGAAACGATTAATATTATCGATAAATTATTTAAATTAAGAAAATGTAAAAATGTCCCTAATAAGCCTTGTTTATATTATTCTATGCACCAATGTTTAGCGCCTTGCATAAATGAAATAAGCTATGAAATATATCAAGAAGAAATCAAAAAAATAGAAGAATTTCTAAAAGGAAATAATAAAGAAATAATCAATTCTTTAAAAGACAAAATCAAAGAATGTTCATCTAATTTAGACTTTGAAAATGCTAATGAATATAAGAACTTATTAGATTCAATTTTAAATATAAACGAAAAACAACAGATGGAATTTATGGATAAAATAGATAGAGATTTTATCGCTTTTTCAACTAAAGATAATTACGTATCTATCGTTATTTTTATCTATAAAAAAGGTAAATTAGTAGTTAAAAGAAGTTTTGTTTATGAATATGTTGATGAAGTAGAAGAATTTGTAGGTAATATAATTTATCAATATTATTCATCATCGATTTTACCTAAAGAAATAGTTGTATCTAGTGAGGTTATTAAAACCTATTTATTATCATGTTTTGAAAATGTAAATATAGTAGTTCCTAAACTAGGAAAATTAGCATCAACTTTAGAGATTGTTTTAGCAAATTCTAAAGAAGCTATGAACGAACATTTTTTAACAAAATCATTAGATGATAACAATTTAAAAAACCTTGAACTATTAGGAGAATTATTAAATATAAAAACACCTTATTATATCGAATTATTCGATAATTCTCATCTTCAAGGAACTAATGCAATAGGAGCTATGGTCGTATTTAAAAATGGTTTTCCTGTTAAAAAAATGTATAGAAAATATAACATTAATAGTGAGATTAAAGGAGATGATCTTTCTAGCATGAAAGAAGTTTTAACAAGAAGATATACAAGATTAAAAGAAGAAAATTCTTTACTTCCTGATTTAATACTTTTAGATGGAGGTAAAACTCAACTTGAAGTAGGAATTGAAGTTATAAAAAATCTAGATTTAAATATTAACTTAGCCTCTCTTTTTAAAGATGACAATCATAGAA
>CAVDQJ010000102.1:0-4241 GCA_963611005.1 bacterium
TGATTTAAAAGATACAAGTAAGTTTAATACATGTTCTTATGATGAGTTTTTAGGTTTATTTGAATTTAAAGAACAAAAGATAGTAAATGATTGGCTTTATGAATGTTTAAATGCAAAAGAGTTACAAGATGAAGATAAAGCTATGTTAACTACTCAAATTGAAAAAGGCGAAAAAAGAAGTTTTTCTCATTATAAAGTTGTACTTGAAATATCTCAAATCGATAAAGAAAAACAATTAATTTATTTAGTTAAAAATAAGTTGAGACATTTACCTTTATCAATCAAAAGAAAAATTAGATTCACCAAAACTAAATTAAATCATAAATACATTTATACTCAAGATGAATTTGTAGTTAATTACAATAAAGGTAATTTTAGAAGAGGAACAATGTATTACATTAATTTCATTAAAAAGAAAGATAAATTCTCTTCTTATAATGAAAAGACAATGTATTATGAAGTGTTAGATATATTCTTTAAAACGCTACCAGATTGCGATATGTATTCATTTTTTAATGAATCTAGTTCTTTAGAGATATTTATTTTAGACAATAGATTCTTTAGTAATATCGACTTAAAAGGATTATTAGAGAAGTTATCTAATGCGATTAATGCATATCATGAAAGTGCAGGATATAAAAATGTATTTGATAATGTAATAGTAGGAGCTAAAGGGGTAGATTTAAGCAAAAACTTTGATGAGATGTTAAAATCTTTAAATAAATATATGCTTAGTTTATATGAAGATGATAAAGCAACAGGTTATTACTATCCTCAATCTAAAGAAATTAAAACATTAGAAGAAACATACAATAGTGAAGTAAATAAAGTATTAAGAAATGAATTAGTAGATATTTACTATAAACCAATTGTTAGAGTATATAGAGGTAAATTAAATATTGTAGGTTATCAAAGTTATCCTGAATTAAAAGAAGCTCAATTTGATAATTATAATGAATTTATTAAATACGCTACTCAATTTGATCTTAAAAAAGAAGCATTTGGTTTAAGTGTTAAAAAATCAGTATCTTCATTTGTATCTCAAAAAGATAATGTTTTAACTAAATTATTCTGTTTAGTTCAACTTGATGAAATACCATATGCAAATAGATTATTCCCTCATATTTCAAATTTAAAAGAAGCTAATTTAGTATTAACATTTAAAAACAATGAATTCATTGATTTTGAAGATGATGAAGAATATATACATACCATTAAAACTTTACAATCTAAAGGCTATGAATGTGCTTTATTAATAAATTTAAATGACTATACATTAAAAGATAACACATATAAATTATTTGATTATTTCTTGTTTGATTTTGCATCCTTTTCAGGTTTAAAACAAACTAGTAGAGATTTTGTTAAAGTTCACGCATTACTTGAAAAATTTGTTAAATTTAACACTCCTATTATGTGTATTAACGCTAATAGTTGGTCAATAATTGATATGCTATTAAAGAGTGGTATTACTTACTTTTCTAGTGATGTTATTAGCCCGAAAAACACATTGTTATTACCAATAGATAAAAAAGTAAATAAAAAGATTATAAATATGATAAATA
Organism: bacterium; assembly: GCA_963611005.1. Lineage (GTDB taxonomy): Bacteria > Bacillota_I > Bacilli_A > RFN20 > CAG-826 > Onthovivens. The sequence continues at coordinate 1,566 of CAVDQJ010000102.1, forward strand.
AATAGAAGGAGTTATATTTTATGGATATTAAAAATAAATCAATTACAAGTAGAGATGAAGATTTTGCTCAATGGTATACAGATGTTTGTAAGAAAGCAGAATTAATGGATTATAGTGATGTTAAAGGTTTTATTATTTATAGACCTTATGGATATGCTATATGGGAACAAATTCAAAAATATTTAGATAATGAATTTAAAAAGACAGGTCATGAAAATGTTTATATGCCTATGGTTATACCTGAATCATTATTTAAAAAAGAAAAAGATCATATTTCAGGATTTGCTCCAGAATGTTTAGTAGCTACACTCGGAGGAGGTCAAGAGTTACAAGATAGATTAATTATTAGACCTACAAGTGAATGTGTATTTACAGATCATTATAAAAATATTATTTCTAGTTATAGAGATTTACCTAAACTTTATAATCAATGGTGTTCAGTTGTTAGATGGGAAAAAACTACTAGACCATTTTTAAGAGGTTCAGAATTTTTATGGCAAGAAGGTCATACAATGCATGCTAGTGAAGAAGAAGCAAGACAAGAAGCTTTAAGAATGTTAGATATATATGATAAATGTGGTAAAGATTTATTAGCTGTACCATTTATCAAAGGTAAAAAAACTGATAAAGAGAAATTTGCTGGAGCAGAAGAAACATATTCTATTGAAGCTTTAATGCATGATGGAAAAGCTCTTCAAAGTGGTACTACACATTATTTTGGTCAAGGATTTGCTAAAGCGTTTGGTGTTCAATATCTTGATAAAGATGGAAAAATTAAAGTTCCTCATCAAACAAGTTGGGGTGTTTCAACTAGATTAATCGGTTCTATTATTATGGTTCATGGTGATGATAATGGATTAGTTTTACCTCCATTTGTAGCACCTATTCAAACAGTTATTATTCCAATTCAAATGCAAAAAGAAGGAGTATTAGATACTGCTAATAAGATTAAAGAAGAATTAGAAAAGCTTAATATTAGAGTTAAACTTGATGATTCAGATAAAACTCCTGGATGGAAATTCTCAGAATATGAAATGAAAGGTATCCCATTAAGAATTGAAATTGGTCCTAGAGATATTCAAGCTGGAGTTTGCACAATTGCAAAAAGAAATGATGGAACTAAAGAAGTGGTTAAACTTGATGAAATTCATACTGAAATCCCACGTCTTTTAAAAGTTATACATGAAGAAATGTATCAAAAAGCTTTAGAAAATTTAGCTGCAAATGTCCAAGAAGCTCATAATCTTGAAGAACTTGGAAAGATTGTTGAAAAAGGCGGATACGCTAAAGTTATGTGGTGTGGAGATGTAGCTTGTGAAAATAAAGTAAAAGAAATGTTTAATGCTACAAGCCGTTGTATGCCATTTGCTCAAATTAAAATTGATGATCATTGTGCAATTTGTGGTGGAGAAGCAAAGTATTTAATTTTATTTGCTAAAGCTTATTAAAATAAATTAAAAAATTTAAAAAAGAGATAGGAAATCCTATCTCTTTTTGATTTTTTGTATAAAAAAAGCGATAGTTTATATCGCCAATTTTTTAATGGCGGAGTAAGAGAGACTCGAACTCTCGCGCCAGTTACCCGACCTACTTCCTTAGCAGGGAAGCCCCTTCACCACTTGGGTATTACTCCATGGTTGCTAAAATAATATATCACATATTGAATTAAAACTCCAATATTTATTTAAAATAATCATTATTTTTTTGCTTATAAGTTAAAAAATGGAAATATTATTTAGTTTAGTATAGAATATATATGCTTATTATGAGAATTTGTTTATATACCTTTACAGGAACTGGAAATACTAAGATTTGTGGTGATTTTATTAAGAAGTATTTAGAAGAAATGGGTGATACTGTAGATCATTATATTTTTAATGTTAATGAAAATAGTCATCCTAATCCTAATGATTATGATATGATAGGAATAGGTTATCCTATACATGCTTTTAATATACCTGAAGTATTCTCTGATTTTTTAAAAGAATTAGAACCAGTAAAGAATAAAAAATATTTTATATATAAAGTAAGTGGAGAACCATTTCATTTAAATGATTGTTCTAGTTATCATTCATATAAAAGATTAAAGAAAAAAGGATATGAATTGATGTTAGAAAAACACTTTATTATGCCATATAACATTATGTTTAATTATAATTCTAGTCTTAAAAAACAAATGTATTTATATTTAGAATCATTAACTAAAATATTTGCAATGAAAATACATAATAAAGATACTGAATTAATTAGGTATACATTTGGTAAGAAATTATTTTCATCAATCTTAAGAATTGAATGGATTGCTCCTAAATTAAATTCTACATTTGTTAGAGTAGATAAAAAGAAATGTATAAACTGCAATTTATGTATAAATAATTGTCCTACTAAAGCTATATATAGAAATGATAAGAATGAGATAAGAATTAATTCTCGTTGTGCAATGTGTATGAGATGTACATTAAATTGTCCTACTGATGCTATTAAATATGGATTTATGAATTCATGGAAAGTAAATGGTAAATTTAATTACAACAAATTAGTAAATGATGAATCTATTTCTGGAGATTATGTAAATGCAAATACTAAAGGATATTTTAAATTATTTAAAAAGTATTTTGCTGAACAAAATGAAGAACTAGAAAAATATAAAATTGCTATACCGGTAGAATATAAGGA
>CAVDQJ010000103.1:0-6528 GCA_963611005.1 bacterium
ATTCATCAAAATATACAATATTTACCATATAAAACATTTTATTTTTTTCTTTATTAAGATTACTTAAATAACAATTATAATAATTTAACTACAATAAAAAAAGGTTGCTATTAAGCAACCTTTATTATTTTATCTTATATTATTCAAGTTCAAATGCACCTGTATATAATTGATAATAGTAACCCTTCTTTTCAATTAATTGATCGTGAGTTCCTCTTTCAATAATATGACCATGATCTAAAACCATAATAGCTTCAGCATCTTGAATTGTAGACAATCTATGAGCGATTAAGAAGACTGTTTTACCTTTCATAAGGTTTTCCATACCTTTTAAAACAATTGCTTCAGTTCTTGTATCAATACTACTTGTAGCTTCATCAAGAATTAAAACAGGACATTGACTTACTGCTGCTCTAGCAATTGATAATAATTGAGCTTGACCTTGAGATAAACTTGCTCCACTTCCAGAGATATAAGTATTATATCCATCAGGAAGACGAGTAATAAAGCTATCAGCATTAGCAAGTTTAGCAGCTTCAATACATTCTTCATCAGTAGCATCAAGTCTACCGTATCTAATGTTATCCATGATTGTTCCAGAGAATAAATTTGTATCTTGAAGAACAACACCTAAACTTCTTCTTAAATCTTTCTTTTTAATCTTATTAATATTAATTCCATCATATCTTACTTTACCATCTGCGATATCATAGAATCTATTAATTAAATTAGTAATTGTAGTTTTACCTGCTCCAGTTGCTCCAACAAAAGCAATCTTTTGACCAGGTTCAGCCCATAATGTAATATCATGAAGAACAATCTTATCTTCTACATATCCAAAGTCAACATCATGCATTCTAATATCACCTTGAAGTAATGTATATGTAATATCACCACTTTCTTGATGAGGATGTTTCCAAGCCCAAATTGTATGTTCTTTTCTATTACATTCTACAATATTTCCATTTTCATCATATTTAGCCATTACTAAGCTAACATAACCATCATCAACTTCTGCTTTTTCATCAAGAAGTCCATAAACTCTTGTTGTTCCTCCAATTGCCATAGCAATAGGATTGACTTGGTTAGCGACTTCAGAAACATTGTTTGTAAATTGTCTAACCATTGGTAAGAAAGAAACGATAACACCAATAGAAATTTGATCAATTCCAGTTAATGTAACATTTGGTAATGAATATAAAGCAAGAATTGTACCAAATACTGCAACAATAACATAAACAAAGTTACCAATATTATTCATAATAGGCATCATAATATTAGAGAATTTATTTGCGTTAGTAGCAACACCTTGTAATTCATTATTGATTTTTCCAAAATCTTTTTTACTATCTTCTTCATGGTTAAATGATTTAATGACTTTTAAACCATTCATCATTTCTTCAACATAACCTTCTTCTTCACCAAGAATTTTTTGTTGAGCCATGAAGTTTCTAGCGGATTTTCCACCAATCTTTTTAGTGACAAGAATAATTAAACCTGCACCGACTAAAACTACTAATGTTAAATATAAACTTGATAATAACATTGTAATAAGAACACTAATAAATGTAATTGAACAAATTAATATTGTATTTATAGATTGAGTTAATAATTGTCTAACAGTATCAATATCGTTTGTATATACTGACATGATAGAACCTTTTTCATGTGTATCAAAGAATTTAATTGGTAAATCTTGCATATGAGAATAAACTCTTGTTCTTAATTCATGCATATACATTTGACCATATCTAGCTGTGATTTGAGAATATGTTGCGCCTCCTGCTAAAGATACGACATAAAAACTAATCATTAAAAGAAGGAGCATTACAAAGTCATTCCAGAAACCATTTGCATAATATTCTGCATCACTAATTGCTTTAGGAATAATATTAATAACGTTTTGAAGCATAATAGGAGCGACAAGTGAACCTAATGCTGAAAAGAAAACGCAAATTACTGATATTGTTAAAGCGATTGGATGAGATCTATAGAAATCAGATAAGCATCTTAATAATACGTTTTTGTTTTTGCTATATTTTTTCATCTTTTTAGCCATATTATTTACCTCCAATTCTATTTTGAAGTTCATAAACTTCTTTATAAATTTCATTATTCTTTAATAATTCTTCATGAGTTCCTATTCCACTTATTGTTCCGTTATCCATAACAATAATCTTATCAGCATCACTTACTGAAGAAATTCTTTGAGCGATGATAATTTTTGTAACACCTGGACATGATTTTCTAAGTCCATTTCTAATATAAGCATCAGTTTTTGTATCAACAGCACTTGTTGAATCATCAAGAATTAATACTTTAGGATTCTTTAATAAAGCTCTAGCGATACAAAGTCTTTGTCTTTGACCACCTGATACGTTACTTCCACCTTGTTCGATATGATGGTTATATCCATCATCAAATGTATCGATGAAACTATCAGCTTGAGCGATATGAGCAGCTTCTTTGATTTGTTCCATTGTAGCATCTTTATTACCCCATTTAAGGTTATCTTCAATAGTTCCAGCAAATAATACGTTCTTTTGAAGAACCATAGCTACATTGTCTCTTAATACTTTTAAATCGTAATCTTTTACATCTACTCCACCAACCTTAACACTACCTTCAGTAGTATCATAAAATCTAGAGATTAAATTAACTAATGTAGATTTACTACTACCAGTTGAACCGATAATACCGATCATTTCACCTTCTTTAATATCTAAATTAATATTGCTTAAAGCTGATTTTTTAGCTGTTTCTTTATATTTAAATGAAACATTATCAAATACGATATCTCCTGATTTAACAGTTGTTACTGGATTTTCTGGATTTTTAATTGAAGGAACTTCAACTAAAACTTCATAGACTCTTTTAAATCCTGGAACAGCCATTAAAATAAAGAAACCAACCATTGTAACCATCATAATAGATGATAAAACTTGAGTTGAATATGTAATTAATGAAGAAATACCACCAACATTTAAAGTAGTTCCATTACTTTTAATAACAACTAATGCACCTAAGAATAAGATTAAACACATTGAAGTATACATAACACCTTGAATAATAGGGTTTGTAGCAGATAACATTTGTTCAACTACTCTAAATCCTTTACTCATTGAATAAGATTCATCTTCAAATTTTTTCTTTTCGTAGTCTTCTCTAGCGTAAGTTTTAACAACTCTCATACCACGAATATCTTCTTCACATTTTTCGTTTAAATCATCATAAATCTTAAATAATTTTTCAAATCTTTTATTTGCTTGAATCATAATTATAACTAAAGGAATTACAATTAATGGAATTAATATAGCAAATACCCAACATAATGAAGGACAAATGACAACAAACATAACAAATGAGAATATGAGCATAATTGGTGCTCTAAATGCCATACGGATTGAAATCATATATGCCATTTGAATATTGTTTATATCTGTTGTTTGTCTTGTGATTAAACTTGATGGAGAGAATTTATCGATATTTTTAAATGAAAACTCTGTTGTTTTCTTAAACATATCCTCTCTTAAATTTTTAGCAAATCCACATGCAGCTTTAGCGCTAAATCTTCCTGACATAACTCCACATGTAAATGAGCACATAGCGATTACAACTAATATAGCAGCAAATAATAATACTGTATATAAGAAGTTACCAAATCCAAATGGATTAGGTTCAGCCTTTAGTCCATTTTTAAAATCTTCATAATCCGTTAAGAAGTTTAATAAATACATCATAACAAATGGTAAGACACATTCAAATGCTGTTTCTAAACCGATAAAAACAATAGATAAAATAGATGGAGTTTTATATTCTCTAACACTCTTTAATAAGTATTTAATCGCTTTACCTAATGTAGTTCTGTTTTTGTCTTTCTTTTTCATACTAATTAATAGCTCCTTTCTTTACTCTGTTTAATAAATCATCTAATAATTCAATTTCTTCGTTTGTTAAACAAGATAATGAATCCTTAGCGATATCAGACATATTCTTAACAGTTTGGTTATGAAGTTCAATACCTTTTTGAGTAAGAATAATATGTCTTTTCCTTTGATCGTTTTGATCTACTTCTAAAGATATTAAACCTTCATTTTTCATCTTTTCTATAGTGTCATTAACACTACTTCTTGAGATACAAAATTCTTTTTCAATATCTTTTTGAATTATTACTCGTCCTTTTTTATTTTGTGTATATAAAAAGTTAACAAGAATACAATACAAGGTATTATTACCTTGTAGTACATCTATCTCATTCATTCTTTTCCCCATATACTTATCTAAGAATAAGATGTTTTTAAATACTTCGTTACATACTTCTTTTTTCATAAATTAATCCGAGTTCGGAGTATATTGTAAGACACATTACTTTTAATGTCAATAAAAAAATTAAGATTTTTTAAGTCTTAATTTTTTCTTAATTTTTATTAAAATTTATATTTATAAAATACCTGGTTCAAGTTGCTCTAAATAAGCTTGTAAAGCTTCTTTTGCAGTTATAGCTCCATAAGTAATACTTGTTTGATAATATGAGGCATTTCCAAGTTCAGCTACAAAAGAAATAGTTGCTATAGTAGCAAATCCTTTTGAATCATATGTTATATTATTTTCATCATAAGTACATAAAGAGCTAGAATTCTTTACATTATTAACTTGAGTTTTAGTAGATTTTTGAATGACTAATAAATTATCAAATGGACAAACTTCTGTAAGAGTTGATAATGTAAATTTACCTGCAGAAACACCATTTCTAACTCCACTATAGTTATGGCTTGTTAAAGATACTTTTACTCCACCAAATTGATCAATATTATTATTAATATACCAATACATCGCTTGACAAATAATCTTAGCAAAAGCATTTCTATCATATGAATTAGTAAATGTATAAATTACTTTATTTGTATCACCAATAATATCTTTATATTTTTTAGTTTTTAATTCATTTATTTCTTTATTTTCAGTTAAACATACATTAACAGCGTATTGAGGATTAGTTACACTTGCATTATTTAAAGTATACCCATCACTAGTTTTAGTTAAGTTTAAACTAATATTAGCAATATATTTTCCATCACAACCAGCTTCTACAAATGGAACTTCATTATCGTAACCATATTTAACATTGTGATCATGAGAAAAGAACATACAATCAATATATTTTTTATTGTATTTAGAGTTTGTTGTACATAATGTTGAATATTTAGTCGAATAATTACTACCTAAATTACCACTTTCATCACATCCTTCATCATGAGTAACTAAAACAATAACATCTGCTCCTTGTTCTCTTAATTTATTAGATTCTTCTTTAATATAATTAATTGGAGAAGGAAAGCTAAATTGATTAGCAATACTTCCTGATATACTACTTCCCATATTTTCTCTACAAGAACCAATGATACCTACATTAACTCCACCTTTATTTAATATAACTGAAGGAGTAGCAAAATCACTTACATAACTTCCATCACTATAAAATATATTAGATGTAATAAATGGGAAATTAGCTAATTTAGAATTTTCTACAATAACATCTTTTCCCCAATCGAATTCATGATTACCAATAGCCATAACATCAAATCCAGTAATATTCATAGCTTCTACCATGATTTTACCTTTTGTATTATTGCTTTCTACTCCACCTTGCCACATATCTCCAGGAGAAATTAAAATAGTATTGTTATAATCATTATCTTTTTTCTTCTTTAAATAATCTCCAATATAAGCCATACCTGCACAAGATGAGCTTTTTTCTCCTCTTGTAAATGCTCCATGAGTATCATTTATTGAGTATATTGATAAAGTTCTAGTATCTCCTACTTCATCTTCTTTATATACATTAATATTAAAAGATGTAGATACATAATCATCTTTTGATATTGTTATTGTTTGTTTACCTTCATTAGATAATATAGTTCCATCTATAATAGATAAAGAATAATCAGATATTGTAGAATTAGTTAAAGAATCTATTACTACAAGTCCTTCACTAGAAAATGATTCATTTAAAACATAACTAACTTTATTTGGTAATGATTTTATTTTTAAAGATGAAGAATCAAATACATTAATATTAGCTATAAATAACTTATCATATCCATCTTTAGTAGCATATATTTCATATGTTCCTGTTTCATTAAAAGTATATCCATCAGGTAAAGATAAAGTATAATCACTTATTATTTTATTAGTTTTAGTATCTTCTATTACTAATCCTTCACTAGTAAAATCTTCTCCTATTTTATAATTAGTCTTATTTAAAGATGAAACAACATTCATTGTATTATTATAAGTAACAACATTACAAGATGTTGTTACTACCATTATAGGTAAAAATAACATTAGATTAATAATTGGTTTTTTCATATTAGTAATTATATCATAAAACGTAGATTTATTTTCTATAATCTATATTTAATTCATGGCTATTTATATGTATATCTAATATACTTTTTACTCTTATTATATATATCAGTAATTCTTCATGGTTATCTAAAACTTTATCGTTACTAGTTCACAATTTAA
>CAVDQJ010000104.1:0-2699 GCA_963611005.1 bacterium
GGCTTATCAAGCGATATCCCTCTTAAAAAAGAAGCAAAAAGAAAATTAAAAATCGATACAGAATTAGATAAAAATATTAAAAAAGCTAAATACGAAGCTAAATCTAATAAAGTTAAACCAAATTATAAGAAAAAAGTTAAAAGAGCTATAGATAAAGTAAAAAAGAAACACAAAAGAGAAATTATTAAAAAAGATATAAGAAGACAACAAGAAGAAAGGTATAAAGCAAATGGAAGAAAAAAAGAATATTAATATTCTTATAGGTTCACATGTAAGTATGAATGCTCCTGATTTCTTTTTAGGAAGCGTTAAAATGGCTTTAGAAAATGATGAAAACACTTTTATGTTTTATACGGGAGCTCCTCAAAATTCAATAAGAACTCCATTAAATAAATGCAAAATCGAAGAAGGATTGGAATTAATTAAAAATTCATCTATTAATTTAGATAAAATAGTAGTTCATGCTCCTTATTTGATTAATTTAGGAAATATCGATCCTGTTAAAAATGAATTATCAAAGAATCTTTTGTTAAGCGAACTTAAAAGAACAGCTGGTTTTGGTGTTAAATACATTGTTTTACATCCTGGACTTCATGTTAATAATGGAGTAGAAGTTGGCTTAAATAGCATTGTTAGTTCACTTGATGATGTTTTAAGTAAAGATGGTACAGATGTTACAATTTGTCTTGAAACAATGGCAGGAAAAGGTACAGAATTAGGAAAAACATTTGAAGAATTATCTTATATTATTAAAAATTCAAAATATTCTTCTAGACTTGGTGTTTGTCTTGATACTTGTCATATAAACGATGCTGGTTATAACATTAGTGATGTTGATAAAATAATCGATGAGTTCGATAAAATAATAGGGTTAGATAGACTTAAAGTAATTCACTTAAACGATTCTAAAAACGTTTTAGGTTCTCATAAAGATAGACATGAAAACATTGGTTTTGGAACAATTAGTTTTGAAACATTATATTCATGGGCAACAAATGAAAGATTAAAATATATACCAAAAATTTTAGAAACACCATATATAAACGAAAAACCTCCTTATAAAGAAGAAATAAAAATGTTAAAAGAAGGTGTATTTAATCCAAATTTAAAAGAGGAATTATCTAAATAATATGAGTTTAATTTTAACTAACATGTGTTTAATAGTTAATAAAAATGGAGAAATCCTTTTACAAAATAGAATCAAAAATGATTGGCCAGGATTAAATCTTCCTGGAGGACATGTAGAAGATAATGAAACACTAATAGAAAGTGTAAAACGAGAAATAAAAGAAGAAACTAATTTAAATCTAATAAATGTTGATTTTATCGGAATTTATGAATGGTTTAATAATAAAACAAATAGAAGAGATTTAGCTCTTTTATATAAATCTAATTCGTTTGATGGTGAATTAAAATCAAGCGAAGAAGGAATTAATGCTTGGTACAACATAAAAGATTTAAATAAAGCTAATTTTAGCTTAGATTTAGATAAAATTTTAAAGATATATGGAATAGAAATTTAATTATTTATTAATTTCTAAAATTTCTTTTTTAAGCTCTTCAAAAGGATTATTATCATCGATAATCCTTATTTTTTTGCCTTTTTTAAATAAAATATATTGATTTTTGCTTCCAGCAAGTCCAATATCAGCATTTTCGCCTTCTTTAATTCCGTTAACAACACAACCCATAATAGCGACTTTAAGATTGATATTATTTTCTTCTAAGAAATTTAATGTTTTTCTTGCTAATGTTTCAGTATCTTTAACCATACATCTTCCGCAAGTAGGGCAACTGATTAAAGTTGGATAATCTTTATATAAATTTAGATCATGTAACAATCTTTTACATGTTAAAATTTCTTCTTTTCTTGAAGATGTTAAACTAATTCTAATAGTAGAACCAATACCTTCAGATAATAAAATACCTAAAATAGCACAAGATCTAATAATTCCAACCTCTTTAATACCAGATTCAGTAATACCGATATGTAGAGGATAATTACATTTATTTGATAATAATCTATATGTATTTAATGTTATTAAAGGATCACTATCTTTAACACTAACAACTGTATTATAAAAATTTTTACTCTCAAAATACGATAAATACGATAAAACTTTATCAACTAATTGAGAAGGAATGTCTTTGGTTTTATCAACTTCAATCGAGCCTCTATTAATTCCAATTCTAATAGCTGTTCCTTTTTTTGAAGCTAATAAAAGTAGCTCATCTAAATCTTTATTATTTGAAGTATTACCTGGATTAATTCTAACAGCATCAATTCCTTCGTTAATTGCTTTAATAGCGAATTTAAGTGAATAATGTATATCTGCAACTAAAGGAATAGTAGTATGTGCCTTTATGTATTTTATAGCTTTAATATCGTTATTATCTAAAATAGATATTCTCATTATTTTAGCGCCAAGTAATGCACAATCATTTATTTCTTTAACAACTTTATTCTTTTTACTTGTTTTAGTCTTAGTCATTGATTGAATAACAACTTCATTGTTACCGCCTAAAACAACATTACCTACATTTACTTTTCTAGTTTCGTTTCTATTCATATGGTATATTATAAATAAAATTCTCGATATTTTAAATATAAGATGATAAAATAATTAAGTAGAATACAATTAATAAAAATAACGTTAATTTTAATCAAATATTAAATAAAAGTAGTGATATAGTTATAC
>CAVDQJ010000105.1:0-2479 GCA_963611005.1 bacterium
GAGGTTAGTAATGGTCAGCAAATAGATAATTTAGTTAAAGATTTTTATTCAAAATAAGTTAAATTTTAAATAAAAATCTTTTTTTATACTTAAATTTCCTAAAATTATGGTTTTGTCTCCCACTTTGAATTGATTTTTTATTTACATTTAAAGAGTTTTTATTTACAATAAAAAGTATGAAGTTAACACTATTTTAGAGATTAATTAGTAGTTAGTTAGTAGTTAATTAGAAAAAAGTTTTAAAAAAATTAAATTTTCTCTTGTTATTAATATAACAATATGTGTATAATATTCTTGCAAGTGGGATAAGGTGGGAGATTAAAAAATGTTCTTTGGAAATTACGAGTTAACATTAGATGAAAAAGGACGTCTTGTCATACCTAGCAAGTTTAGAGAAAAACTTACAGTTAATCTTTATTTACTTAAAGGGTTTGATGGATGTATCTCAATTTACGATGAAAACGAATTCACAAAATACATGACAAAGCTCCAACAATTACCATTTGAAAATCCAAACGCAAGATCTTATAACCGTTTAATCACTTCAAGTATTGTTGAATTCCAAGTTGATAAATCAGGAAGAATCTTATTATCAAGTAAGCTTCAAAATGAATACAAGATTGGAAAAAACGTTGTTGTTAATGGTGTCTTAGATCACTTTGAAATCTGGGATAAAGAAGCATGGGAATCTTATAAAGATGAACATGAAAAAGGATTTGAAGGTGATGCAGAGATGTTAGGTAATTATGAAAAGTGATGTTCATGTTCCTATAATGCTTAATGAAGTATTAGATGGACTTGATATTAAAAAAGATGGTGTTTATCTAGATTTAACTTTAGGAAGAGCAGGACATAGTAGTGAAATCTTAAAAAGATTATCAAACAATGGCTTGCTTATCGGACTTGATCAAGATGATGAAGCATTAGAGTTTTCTAAAGATAGATTATCTAAAATTGGAAAAAACTTTAAAGTTATTAAATCTAATTTCGAGGATATAGATAAAGTACTAAATAGTTTAAATCTTGAAGGTGTTGATGGGGCGTTATTCGATTTAGGTGTTTCATCTCCTCAATTTGATGAAGATTATAGAGGTTTCTCTTATAGACTTGATTCTCCTCTTGATATGAGAATGAATCAAGATAATAAATTAACTGCTAAAATCATTGTTAACACTTATTCATTAAATGAACTTACAAAAATATTTAAAGAATATGGTGAAGAAAAATTTAGTTATCAAATAGCTAAAGAGATAGTTAAAAGTAGAGAAATTAAAGAGATTGAAACAACATTTGAATTAGTGGATATCATTAAAAGAGCAAAACCTAAAAGTGAGCTATTAAAAAAAGGACATCCAGCTAAACAAATATTTCAAGCGTTAAGAATTGAAGTAAATGATGAATTAAATGTTCTTAAAGTTGGTTTAAGAAAAGTAATTGAATCATTAAATGTTAATGGAAGAATATGCGTAATAACATTTCATTCATTAGAAGATAGAATCGTTAAGAATCTATTTAAAGAATATTCGGTTATAGAAGGAGATAGAAATAATGATTTCGTCCTTCCAAACGAATTAAAAAGCCCTAAATATAGGGAAGTTAATAAGAAAGTAATTCTTCCAAGTGAAGAAGAATTAAATACAAACCCAAGAAGCAAAAGTGCAAAACTTAGGGTATTAGAAAGAATAGGTAGGTAGGGAATATGAAAGACAAATTAGTTAAAACAAAACACAGAGCAGGACATTATTATTTTAAAAGAATCGGTTTTTGCTTCTCATTATTTTTAGGAGCTACAATTGTTGTAGCAATTCCTTTAAGTATTGCAACAATTGTTAGAAATAACAATGTTGAAACTAAAGATAGTGATTCTGATACTGTAACTAATGAAACTACTACAAAAAAAGAATTATTAAGATTTTAAATAAATTCCTCTCTACAATACAATTAGGGTATTTTTAATAATACCCTTTTTGTATGCAAATTTAAGTTTTATATTACTTAAAAATATGATATAATATAGTTATGGGAAAGAAAGACAAAAAGAATAAAAAAGTTGATGACTTTTACGAAAGAAAATATCGTATTTTTAATGATTATTTAGAAAATTTTAAAAATACTATTGATTTTAAAGGAGTGGATTATAAAGAGTACTTTATTGAACATTTTGAATATGAATTTATATATTCTTTAAAACTTTATTGTTTGTCTGAAGCCTTTTCTTTACCAATAAGTGCTAAAGCTAGTTTTATAAGAAGAGCTATTGAAAGCTATGTTTATATAAATATAGCAAAAAATGATCTTTTAGATATAGAACACTATAAATTATTTAAGTTCAAATTAAAAGAAAATAGAGATTTAATCGGTAAAAAAGAACAAGATAAAATTTTAAAGAAATTATATTTACCTCATGGAGATTTCTTCTCATTTTTAGATAGTCATGATAAAGTTTTTATGTTTGGTATTACAAAGGATAACGCATCAT
>CAVDQJ010000106.1:0-4630 GCA_963611005.1 bacterium
ATATTAACTAGTGGCGGCGATGCACCTGGAATGAATGATGCTTTAATTGGCGCTATTAGATCAGGTATCAATGCTGGTAAAGAAATGTATGTTGTTTACGATGGTTATCGTGGATTAATAAACAATAAATTTTTTAAAGTTGATAAATATTTTGCTAAAGACAAAATATCTTGTGGAGGAACATGTATTAAAACTGCTAGACTCCCAGAATTTAAAGAACAATCAACTAGAGAATTAGCTGTTAAAGCTTTAAAAAATGAAGGAATTGACGCTTTAATTGTTATTGGTGGCGATGGATCTTATATGGGGGCTAAAAAATTAACAGAAATGGGTATCAATTGTGTTGGTCTTCCTGGAACTATTGATAACGATATCGCTTCTACCGATTATACAATTGGTTTTGATACTGCATTAAATACAGTTGTTTCAGAAATTGACAATATTTGTGATACTTCTAGTTCTCATTATAGATGTGCTGTTGTTGAAATTATGGGTAACAATTGCCCTGATTTAACTCTATATGCAGGAATCGCTACAAATGCTGATGTTATTATCACTAAAGATCATAACCCAAGCGAAGAAGAAATTATCGAAACATTAAAGAAGAAAAAAGAAGAAGGTCAAGATTATACTTTAGTTTGTGTTGCTGAAAAATTGTTAGATACACAAAAATTAACTAAGACTATCATGGAAAAAACTGGTTGGGATACAAGACTTACAGTTTTAGGTCACACTCAAAGAGGTGGAAAACCAACTGCTATGGAAAGAGTTAATGCTATTTATATGGCTGATTATGCTATTAAATTATTAGATAAAGGAATTGGTGGAGTTTGTGTTGGATTAAGAAATAGCAAACCTACTCACTATCCTATCGAAGAAGCTTTAGCACTTGAAAATGATAAACATTTAGATTTATATAGACTTCACGAAGATATTAAATAATCAATAAATAAGAGGTAACTTTATGGTTTCAGAAAATCACACAAAAAACACTAAAATCGTTTGTACTATTGGTCCTAGTAGCACTAATAAAGAAGTTTTTGAACAATTAATCAATAACGGTATGAACGTTGTTAGAATGAACTTCTCTCATGGTTCATATGATGAACATCTTGAAAAGCTTTTATTAGCAAGAGAATATGAAAAACAAGGAATTTATCTTCCTGTTATGCTTGATACTAAAGGTCCTGAAATTAGATGCCATTTAATGGAAAACAATAAAATTGAAATCAAAAAAGGACAAATTACTAGAATTTCAATGAAAGAAGTTTTAGGTACTAAAGAAAAAATTAGCGTTAATTATCCAAATCTTTTTAATGATATTCAAGTTGGAAATAACATTAAAATCGATGATGGTAAATTAAATTATAAAGTTATAGATAAAGATTTTAAAAACGAAGAAATCATCTGTGAAGCTTTAAATAATCATGTTCTTTCATCAAGAAAAGGTGTTAACTGTTTAGGTACACGTTTATCGATGAATTTTATTAGTGAAGCAGATAGAAAAGATTTAATTTGGGGTTGTGAAAATGGTGTTGATTTTATAAGTGCATCATTTGTTAGAAACGCTAACGATGTTAAACAAATCAAAGATTTATGCGCATCACAAGGACATAGCGAAATCAAAGTTATTTCAAAAATTGAAAACTGTGAAGCGATGAACTGTCTTGATGAAATCATCGATGCTAGCGACGCAATTATGGTTGCTCGTGGTGATTTAGGACTTGAAATCCCCGAAGAAGAAGTCCCAATCGTTCAAAAAGAATTAATTAGAAAATGTAGAGCAAAAGGAAAACCAGTTATCACTGCTACTCAAATGTTAGATAGTATGTGTCACTCTCCTATTCCTACACGTGCTGAAGTTAGCGATGTCGCTACTGCTATTGATGAATCAACTGATTGTGTTATGTTAAGTGGTGAATCAGCTAATGGAGAATATCCAAAAGAATCAGTTTCTATGCAAGCTAAAATTTCTAAAACAATGGAAAAGCAATTAGATTATGAAGCTCTTGCTAAAGAAGCTTATGATTCTTCAAATAAAGACAATAACGACGCAATTGCTAACGCTATTGCTAATACTGCTAAATTAATCGATGCTAAACTTATTGTTTCGTTTACTGAAACAGGAAGATCAAGCAGAAGAATCAGTAAAGCTAGACCATGTTGTCCAATTCTATCAATTAGTAAAAATATTACTACTGTTAGACAAAACGCATTATATTGGGGAATCTATTCTTCCTTGATTAAAACAAATAAAATGCCTGATTTTATCGAAGAAATGGAAGTCATTGCAATTGTTAAAGCAAAACAATTCGGTTTAAAACCACACGATACAATTTTAGTAAGTGGTGGCACTCCTACTGGAGCTGGTAAAACAAACTTCATGAGAATTATTACACTTCCTGAAGATAAAGACATTTTATAAACTTTGTTGTTTACAATTTCAAAAAATAATACTAATATTATTATGCTAAGAAAAAGACAAGTTAATTAAACTTTGCTATTTAGAGAGTAAATCGATTTGGTGAAAGATTTATATAGTAAATTAATTAATACCACTTTGGAGCATTCATGGCAACATGACTTAAAGTTAAAGTTAAACTTAAAATGAGTGACAAGTAAATTACTTGTAATTAAGGTGGTACCACGGAAAATTCGTCCTTAGATTTATATCTAAGGACTTTTTATTTATAAAGGAGAATAAAAATATGAAATTAAAATTATTAGATGGAAAAGAATTAGTAATTGAAGAGAATAAAACTGGTATGGATGTAGCTAAAAGTATTAGCGAATCCTTAGCAAAAAGCGCAATTGCTTATAAATTAAATGGAAAATTATATGATTTATTTTCAGTAATTAAAGAAGATGGAAATTTTGAATTAATTACACCTAAATCAGAAGAAGCTTTTCATATCTTAAATCATAGTGCTGCTCATTTAATGGCTGAAGCTATCTCTATTTTATATAAAGATGCAAAGTTTGATATTGGACCTGCTATTGATGATGGATTCTACTACGATATCGATTTTGGAACTGAAGTCGTTAAAGAAGAAGATTTAGCTAAAATCGAATCTAAGATGAAAGAATTAAGCAAAAAGAATGAATACATCGTTAGAAAAGAAGTTTCTAAAGAAGAAGCTTTAGAATTATTTAAAGATAATTTCTATAAAGAAGAAATCGTTAAAGAATTAAGTGAAGATGCTGTTATTTCAACATATAAACAAGGAAATTATTTAGAACTTTGTGTAGGACCTCATGTCCCTTCAACAGGTTATGTTAAATTCTTTAAATTAGATACTATTGCTGGAGCATATTATAAAGGTGATTCTCATAATAAACAATTAACTAGAATTTATGGTGTAGCTACATTTACTAAAGAAGAACTCGAACATATTGAATATGTTAAAGAAGAAGCTAAAAAAAGAGACCATAGAAAAATTGGTAAAGAATTAGGTTTATTCATGATTAGTGAATATGGTCCAGGCTTCCCATTTTATCTTCCAAACGGATTAATGCTTAGAAGACAAATCGAAAATTGGTGGTATAAAATTCATGATGAACATGGTTACCAATTAATTAAAACTCCTATTATTTTAAGTAAAGAATTATGGTTAACTAGCGGACACTGGGATCATTATAAAGAAAATATGTACACTACTACAATCGATGAAAAAGATTTTGCTATTAAACCTATGAACTGTCCAGGTGCTATCTTAGTTTATAACAATGGTCTTCATTCATATAAAGATCTTCCACTTCGTTTAGGTGAATTAGGTTTAGTTCATAGACATGAAGCTAGCGGAGCTTTAAATGGTTTATTTAGAGTTAGATGTTTCACTCAAGATGATGCTCATATCTTCTGTACTAGAGAACAACTTAAAGAAGAAATCGAAACATTATTAAAGTTATATGATGAAATGTATTCAACATTTAAACTTGATTACTATATCGTTTTATCTACAAAACCTGAAAAAGATTATATCGGTGATGATGCTATTTGGGAACAAAGCGAAAAGATTCTTGCTGAAGCTTGTAAAGCAACAGGTAAAGAATTTAAGATTAATCCTGGAGATGGTGCTTTCTATGGTCCTAAACTTGATTTCAAACTTAAAGATTGTATGGGTAGAGTTTGGCAATGTGGTACAATTCAACTCGATATGAACTTACCAGAAAGATTTAATTGTACATATATCAATTCAAAAGGTGAAAAAGAAAGACCAATCATGCTTCATAGAGCAATCTTAGGTTCATTTGAAAGATTTATTGGTATTATTACAGAACACTTTGCTGGAGCTTTCCCAACATGGCTTGCACCAAATCAAATCAAGATTTTACCTGTTAAAAATGATGTTCATTTAGAATATGCTCAAGAATTAAATAAATATTTCCATGATGAAGATTTAAGATGTGAAATCGATTCAAGTGAAGAAAAACTTGGATATAGAATTAGAAATGCTCAAATGATGAAAACACCTTACACTCTTGTCATTGGAGATAAAGAAAAAGAAAACGGAACTGTTACATATAGAAAATTTGGTAACGAAAAACAAATCACAGTTTCTAAAGAAGAATTCTTAAAATTAATCAAACAAGATATTAAAAATAAAGATTTACTTGTAGAATTAAAATA
>CAVDQJ010000107.1:0-4349 GCA_963611005.1 bacterium
ATATATGAAAGATAAAAATATATTTGTATTTGCAGTAGGTATTCAACCTCCTGATGATGAAAAAAGAGAATTGGTAATAGAAGCTAATGGGTTAGATTCTTATCATATTAGACTTTATTTAATATTAGGTGGATTTGATATCAATAGAATGAAATTCCCTAAAAAACAATTTATGAAATTAGGTTTTAAAGCTATGGCTAAAAAAGAACCTGAAAAAGCTAGTATGATTTTATCTAGACTTGATACTCCAATTAATTTTGTATCTAACTCCAATTTAGATAAGATGGTAGATACATATAGAAGGGTTAATTTAAAACATTAAAATATGGAAATTACATTAGTTGTTAGCATGCACTGTGCAAGCTGTAAACGTGTAGTAGAAGACGCTTTAAAAGAATTAAAAGGTGTTAATAGTTATTCAGTTAATTTAGTAAATAATACTGTAATTGTTGATTATTCTAATGATTTAGTAAATGAAAAAACTATTATAAAGACTATTAAAGAAAATGGTTTTAAAGTTGAAAAATTTGTTGATGAAGAAGAGAGCAAATTAAAAGAAAATAAATCTAGAAAAATTAAAATAATTAAGCTGATTATTGGATTTATATTATTAATACCTGTTGTATTTTTAGGAATGGGTTCGATGTATTCTTCGATATTTCCTGAATGGTATAAGCATTATTTCTTTATTAGTGGATATATTCAATTATTTTTAACTTTAATAATAGTTGGATTATTTTTTGATTTCTATATCGATGGATGTAAGGCTTTATTTAAAGGCCATCCTGATATGAATACCTTAGTATTTTTATCTTCTTTTGCTTCAATTGCTTATTCTTTATATATGACCATATATCATACTTATGAATTTGCTACAATGGATCATAGTGGTATGGATATGGTTTCTCATATTCATTATTTTTATGATGGAGCATGCATGGTTTTAGTTGTAGTTTCTTTAGGTAGACTTATTGAAAGTTTAAGTAAAAAGAAAGCACAAGATACAATTAATAAATTATTAAATTTAAGACCTAAAACCGCTACTGTTATAAGAGATGGAACATTATTTGATGTAGAAACTAAATATATTCAAAAAGGTGATGAAGTAATAGTTAAACCAGGAGAAAATATACCAGTAGATGGTTTTATTAAAAAAGGTAGAAGTTATGTTGATGAATCTATGTTAACAGGTGAATCTACATTGATAATAAAAGAGGAAGATAGTGAAGTATTTGCTGGTACAATAAATAAAGATGGTACTTTAAATATTATTGTTACTAAAAATGATAAAGAATCTTTATTAAGACATATTGTAGATTTAGTTAATAAAGCTAGTGATATGAAGTCTAATTTAACAAAAATGGTAGATAAAGTTGCTTCAATTTTTGTTCCTATTATATGTGGAATAACTATTTTAGTTTTTGTTATATGGATTATTTTAGATTATTCATTAAGAGGTGGAAATGCATTATTAACTCATTATAGTAATGGTGTTCAAGAAGCATTTGGATTTGCTATATCTGTTTTAACTATATCTTGTCCTTGTGCTTTAGGACTTGCTACTCCTATATCTTTACTTGTTGGTAGTAGTGTATTTTCTAATAATGGTGTTTTGATAAATGATAGTGGAGCTATTGAAAAAATAAATAAATGTGACGCTATTATTTTAGATAAAACAAATACTATTACAGAAGGAAAATTAACTGTAGAAAAATGTATTGAATTTAAAAAAGAGATGGGATTTGATAGGGTTATTTATACTATTGAAAAATTATCTAACCATCCTTTTAGTGAAGGAATTGTTAATTATTATAATTTTGATAAGTTAGATGAAAATGTAAAAGATGTAAAAGTTGTTCCTGGAAAAGGAGTTAAAGGTATTTATAATGATGAAACTATTTATATTGGATCATATAAAATGATGAAAGAAGTTTTATCTGTTGATGAAATCTCTAAAATCGATGAAGAAGAATTAAAAGGTTATTTAACTGCATTTGCTTTTACTGATAAAGAAATTATTTCTATATTTTTATTAAAAGATCATGTTAAAAAAGAAGCATATGATTTTATATCTTCATGTAAAAAACAATTTAAACTAGTATCTATTTGTACTGGAGATAATGAAGAAAACGCTTTAATGGTTGCAAAAGAGCTAGGAATTGATAGTGTTATTGCTAACGCTACTCCTATGGTAAAAGAAGAATATATTAAAACTTTAAAAGATAAAGGATATAAAACTATTATGGTTGGAGATGGCATTAATGACTCTATAGCTTTAACTTTATCCGATGTAAGTATTGGTTTAGCTAAGGGAAGCGATGTAGCTTTAGCAAGTAGTGATTTTATTTTAATGAAAGATGATTTAAATTCAATTTTCTTTATTTTAGATTTTAGTAAAAAGATTAAAAACAATATTAAATTCAATTTATTTTGGGCATTTATTTACAACATTATTATGATACCAATCGCAGCAGGTTGTTTTGCTATGTTTAATGTTTATTTTGATCCAATGTATTGTTCTTTACTTATGATTATTTCATCCATTAGCGTATGTTTAAATAGTTTATTGTTATTTAGATTTATGAATAAATATAAAAATAATAAATAAGATATTTATTATTTAGTGTATAATTTTTAATATGGAAAAATTTAAAGGAAGTAAAGTTATTACCACAAATAGAAAAGCGCACTTTAATTATTTTTTAAGTGATTTTTTGGAATGCGGAATAGAACTTAAAGGTACTGAAATTAAATCATTAAGAAATAACAATGCTAATATAAATGATGCGTATATAATTATTAAAAATAATGAAGCTTATATTTTAAATATGTTTATAGCTCAATATGAAAAAGGCAATATTTTTAATCATGAAGAATTAAGAACTAGAAAATTATTATTACACAAAAAAGAAATATTGAAATTAAGTTATAGAACAATTAAAGATGGTTATACAATAATACCTACTAAAGTATATTTATCTAAAGGAAGATGTAAAGTCGAAATAGCTTTAGCAAAAGGTAAAAAGAATTTTGATAAAAGAGAAACAATTAAAAATAGAGAAGAATCAATTAAAATTAATAAAGCATTAAAAAGGGATATGTAATTAATTTATGAAGAAGATGTCTATTATTTATAAGATCACTTTCTCAGCAATTTTAATAGCAATTTCAGTTATTTTATCTAGATTTTTATCAATTCCTTTAACATATGTAGGAATTCCTTATTTAAAAATTAGTTTAGCAACTGGTGTTATTATGTTTGCTTCTTTTTATTTAGGACCAGTATATGGAGCAATTGTAGCTTTTGGTGAAGATTTATTAGGTTCAGTAATTGTTCAACAAGGAGGAAGCTATAATCCGATATATTCAATTGCTATTATTTTAGGAGGAATTACTCCATTTTTGATATATAAATTAGTTAATTTAATTAAAATTGAAAATAAATTTCCTTTAACTTTAACAATAATATTAACTTTAATTTCTTCATTTATTACTTTTTATTGTTTTTATCCAAGTCTAGGTTATATTAAATCTGGATCTACAATATTTACATTTGAGCTATGGTTAAAAATATTATTAACATGTTTATCTTGGGGATTATCTATTATTTTTATTATTTTTATTATTTTAGTTAAAAGAAAATGGTCTAATTTAAAAATTAATAAGTATTATAATATTTATGTTATTGCTACTGCTATATTTTTAACCTATGCATTATTTAAAGTACCTGTGAGTTCATTAGTATTTTATTTTATGACTAAAGAAGCTGGTGGATTTTCCTACTTTTTAATTATATTTGGTAGTAGAATGTTAACATCATTTTTAACTGCATTTATTGATTTAATAATTAATGTAGTTGCATTAAATGTATCTTTAAGATTTAATTATAAAGGTAGTTTACTTAAAAAAGATTTATTAGGAGAAAATTAATATGGAAGAAGAAAATAAAAAAGTTGAAGAAACTAATTCAAATACAAATGAAGAAACAGTAATAAATGAAGAAAACAAAGTCGTTTTAGAAGAAACAGAAAAAGATAATAAAAAGAAAGATCATACAATGATTATTATTTTATCTATCTTAGGTGGATTATTAATATTAGCTATTATTGTAATTATTATTTTAAATAGCGTTAATACTGGTGGAAGTAGTAATAAATCATGTGGAAATAGTGGAGATACTTGCCCAGTAGGTTTAAAGATTTTATTAGACTATTTTAAATCTATTTTATAGATTCTTTTAGCATTTAAAAACATTAATTTATTATAATCTTCATCACTGATTTTAAATTTTTTATTTAAATATTTTTGATAATATGGATGATTATATGTATCTGGTCCATCTATTGGAT
>CAVDQJ010000108.1:0-2039 GCA_963611005.1 bacterium
GCTAGTGGTAATGTTAGTAAGAAAAATACTTATATTGAAGGTGTTAAAACTAAAATTGAAAGATTATATAAAGAAACTACAAGCGAAGCTTGGAGAGAATATTATGTTAAATTTATTAAAGATAAAGAATGTCCAACTTGTCATGGAGCTAGATTATCTAAAGAGGTATTAAGTGTAAAAATAGATGGGAAAAACATATATGATTTATGTTTATTATCATTAAAAGACTTATATAAATTTATATGTGATTTAACATCTAAATTGAATGAATATCAAAATCAAGTTGCAGATTTAATTATCAATGAAATAAAAAATAGAGTTAAATTTCTTTTAGATGTAGGATTAGAATATTTAAATTTATCAAGATTATCAATGACACTTAGCGGAGGAGAAAGTCAAAGAATTAGACTTGCTACTCAAATTGGATCTAAATTAAGTGGTGTTTTATATGTTTTAGATGAACCTAGTATTGGATTACATCAAAAAGATTCTGAAAAGCTTATTAAATCTTTAAAAGAGATGAGAGATTTAGGAAATACTTTAATTGTTGTAGAACATGATGAAGATATGATTAGAAATGCTGATTATATTGTTGATATCGGTCCTAATGCTGGAATTCATGGTGGAGAACTTATCGCTAGTGGTAGTTTAAAAGATATTGAAAACGCTCCTAGAAGCATTACAGGAGCATATTTAAGTGGTAGAAAATATATTCCAATTCCTCCATATAGAAATAAAGGTAATGGTAATTATTTATCAATTAATGGATGTACATTAAATAATCTTAAAAATGTAGATTTTAAAATACCATTAGGATGTTTAGTTTGTGTTACAGGAGTTAGTGGAAGTGGTAAATCTAGTTTAGTTAATGAAACGTTATATAAAGCTTTATATAAAGAAATTGAAGGTATAGAAACTAATCCTGGACCTTATAAATCTTTAAAAGGTGTTAAATACATCGATAAAGTTATTAATATTTCTCAAGAACCAATAGGAAGAACTCCAAGAAGTAATCCAGCTACATATGTAAAGGCTTTTGATGATATTAGAGATATATTCGCTAATACAATCGAAGCAAGAGCACATGCTTATGATAAAGGTAGATTTTCATTTAATAATCCTGGAGGAAGATGTGAACATTGTTTTGGAGCAGGTGTTACCCGTATTCCAATGAATTTTTTACCTGATGTTTATGTTAAATGTGATGAATGTGATGGTAAAAGATATAATGAAGAAACACTTATGTGTACATATAAGGGAAAAAATATATATGATGTTTTAGAGATGACTATTGAAGATGCTTATGAGTTCTTTAAAACTAATCCATCATTAGCAAGAAAATTAAAAACATTATGCGATGTTGGTTTAGGTTATATGAAAGTTGGTCAACCTGCTACTACATTAAGTGGAGGAGAAGCTCAAAGAGTTAAGCTTGCTTATTATTTACAAAAGAAACCAACTGGGAAAACAGTATATATTTTAGATGAACCTACTACAGGTCTTCATATTGACGATGTAAATAAATTATTAAAAGTTATTGAATCTATTGTTAATAATGGCGATACAGTATTGATAATTGAACATAATTTAGAAGTAATTAAAATGGCAGATTACATTGTTGATTTAGGGCCTAATGGTGGTGATGGTGGAGGAGAAATAATTGCTACAGGTACACCTGAAGAAGTCAGTTTAAATCCATCTAGTTATACAGGTCAATATTTAAAAAGAGTTTTAGATGAAGATAAAAATAGAAAGGAGAAATTAAAATGAGTTTAGCGTTAGGTATTATTGGATTTATTTTAATATTCGGTGGAATAATAACATATGGTGTTATGTTTAAAAAGAAATTCTATAATCAAAAAGATGATTTTGGTGTAGAAGTATTAAAGAAAAATATTGTTTATATTGGAGTTCCATCTTTTGCTTTTTTATTAGGGTTTATATTAGTAACTTTAAGATATTACACAAATCCTTATATATTAAATTATTTTAGTGAACATTCTATTACAATAACAACATTAGATAATTTCATGATTTAT
>CAVDQJ010000109.1:0-7171 GCA_963611005.1 bacterium
GTACCAAAAATGGTAATTCTACTTAAAATAGAATACTTAAAAATTAGGGGTATATAACTTTAAAAAAATTATTATTGAGTTATAATTTAAGTAAATAAAGGAGATTTTATTCTATGAAAAAAACAAAATTTTTAATGGTTATGGCATTAAGTGCAGGACTCGTTGGATTAGTTAGCTGTAATAATGTCAATAGAGATGAGACTTATCAAGTTTACCAAGCTTATAAAGATGATGGCGGTACTTTAACATATGAAGAATGGTTAGCATCTATTAAAGGTGAAAAAGGCGATAAAGGTGACAAGGGCGACAAAGGTGATACTGGTGAAACTGGTGCTCAAGGTGAAAAGGGTGAAACTGGTGCAACAGGTGCTACTGGAGCTCAAGGTGAAAAAGGTGATAAGGGTGATAAAGGTGATACTGGTGCAACTGGTGCTCAAGGTGAAAAAGGCGACAAAGGTGATACTGGTGAAACTGGAGCTCAAGGTGAAAAAGGTGAAACTGGTGCAACTGGTGCTACTGGAGCTCAAGGTGAAAAAGGTGATAAGGGCGATAAAGGTGATACTGGTGAAACAGGTGCTCAAGGTGAAAAAGGTGACAAAGGTGATACTGGTGAAACAGGCGCAACTGCTTGGTCAAATACAATTCTTCCTTCAGTAGGTGGTTATGTTATTCCTTCACTTGGTAGTGCTGTTGAAGGTGAAGATATCACATTTACAGCTTATGCTGAAGATGGATATTATTTAAGTGCTTTATATTTAAATAATATTGAACAAACTTTAGTTAATAGCACAGTTACAGTTAAGATGGTTAAAAATGGTTTTGTTGTTAGAGCTGTATTTGCTGTAGCTCCTGCAACAGTTAATGGTGTTGGATATAAAACATTTGCTGAAGCTTATGAAGCTGCAACAGCAAGTGATACAATTAAATTAAGTGAAAATGTTGTTTTAGCTGAAGATTTAGAAGTTAGTAAAGAAGTTAAATTAGATTTAGGTGGACACATGCTTGATGGTAAAGGTGTTAAAGTTAAAAAAGGCGGTTCACTTACAATTGAAAATGGTAAAGTATGGAATTTATTTTCTGGTGAAGAAGGAACAAAAATTGTTGCTAAAGATGTTGTATTCGATTACCAAGCATTATACTATCCTCAAGCAACAGATAGCACAATTGATTGGGAATTTAAAAATTGTACATTTAACGATAATGGCGGAAATTATGGATTTGGCACAAATGCTAATTATGTTAAAGATAACAAATTAGAAGGTACAATTAAATTTACAGCTTGTGCATTTAATGCTGTAGCTTCTGGTGAAGATGAAACTGCTTTCATGGTCAATGTCCCAGTTGCTATTGAAATTGTAGGATGTACATTTAATGCATCAAGACAATGTTTAATTGTTAGAAATGGTTTTGTATCTGTATCAAATTGTACATTTAATTATGATGGTAAATACAATGGATCTGATGGTGGATATTTCTTAAATGGAACTTATTCATCTGGTAACCGTGTAGCTACAGCTATGATTTCTGTTGGAGATAGCGGAACTGGTGCAGCTTATCCAGGAAGTGCATATTTAGATATTGATTCTACTAATACTTTCAATTTTACAGCTGCAGATACAGAAAATCATAAAATGCTTTATGTTAATAGCAATAATACAGAAGGTAGAATAACAGAAGTACATCTTTCAAGTGTTTCTTACGAACAACTTAAAGCTGGATATGTAAAATATAATGGAGCTACAAATGCTAAAGTATTTGTTGGTGAATATGGATTAGAAGATGTTACTATTTTAGATTCAACTTCAAGAAAAGATGATGGATCAACTGGTACAGTAACTGCTGATGTTGCTTTCCAAGAAGTAAATGAAGATGTAGAATTTACAATTACTCCTAGTACAGGTTCAACTCTTCATAAATTTACTGTAAATGGCGAAGTTGTTAATGCTACTTTAGTTGATACAAATGAAAATGGAAAATTTGATGATGGCGAACATTATACATATACTGCTGAAATGGTTGAAGGTGGATTAACTGTTCAATCACAATTCCAAACAAATGAAAATATGGTAGCAAATGTTGTTAATGAAGATATGTCATTATCTAATTCATATAAATCATTAAAAGAAGCTATTACATATGCAGAAGAAGGTAGCACAATTAATGTTGTTGCTGATTATGGATATGAAGGTGATTTAGAAATTAATAAAGCATTAACAATTAATCTTGATATCGATTACAGAGTTACTTCATTAAGTTTAATTGGAACTGGTAATATTGTAGATCAAAACTTTGAATTATTACTTGAAGAAGGCGCTACAGCTGAAAGTGTTAGAGAAGCTTTAGGAGTCAAATCACCATTTAATATTGTTATTAATGGTAATGGACATAAATTATCTACTTTATCATCTGAAGAAGAACATATTTTAATTGATAGAGTATATGCTTATGATGAATCTAATTTTATCGGAAGACTTGAAAAATTTAAAGAAGAAGGAATAATCAGCGAAGACACATATGCTGAATATGTTGAAGGAACTTATCCAAATGATGCTTTAACAATAGCTGGTAATGAATTATATACTTTATATGAAGATGTACTTGCTGCATATAATGATTCAGTTATTTTTAAAAACATGACATTATGTACTGGATCAATAATCTCTTATGATTTTAATTTAGCATTTAATGATGTTACATACACTAAAGCTGGTAATAGAGATTATTATCTTTTACAAGATGGTGGAGATTTTGATGATACAGGTTCTGATTTATCAGGATTAAATATATAATAATAATTATAAAATCAATTTTTAAAGGAGTTGGATTTCAACTCCTTTAATTTTAGTTATTATATTATAATCTTATATGGTATAATAGGATGATTTTGAAAGGAGTATTTATATATGAAATTAGCTGCATATGTATTAGGTATTATAACAACTGTATGTTGTTCAATAGTCCTTATTCCATTAGCATGGATGATTCCTATGGTTATTCATGTTAATAAAGCAAGAAAAGGTGAAATTGAATTATCTACAGGATTTAAAGTTTGTTATTTACTTTTTGTTAGTTTAATCGGTGGAATTCTTCTTCTTGTAGATGATGAAAAATAATTACTAATTGAATTATATTAACTCCTAATATTTATTAAGAAATTATATAAATATAGTAGTTTTTATTTTGAAAATTAATATAAATATTAGCTTATAATTAAAATTATTAATCTTATTTGTTCATTTTAATTACTATTATATAATAATATTATAAAAGGAGAATATAGTATGGATTTATATACTGCTGTAATTATTTTAATAGTTATTGTTATGTTGATAATGATTGTTTCAGTATCTTTAAATTCAGCATATTCTAGATCAGCTAAATTATATTCTATTTTATTATTTGTTATTGTTGGTTTATGTGCAGCATGTGAATGTGGTGGTACTAAATTAAATGAAGGTAGTACTGAATTTAAAAATTTACATACTTTTGTTAAATGGTTTGAATTATCATTTGCTCCATTTATTGGTTTTTTACCAGGATTGATATTTAAAAAAGATGGTAAAAGATATGGTGTAGTAGAATGGATTATGTTAGGTATATTAGGTGTTAATATAATTTTAGAATCTATATCTGCATTTACTGGATTTATATTTAAAGTCAATTATTATAACGAATATTCACACGGAACTTGTTATTTTATATATTTAGTAACATATGTATTGGGTGGTGTATATTTTGTATACGCTTCAATTGTAGCATTTAGAAATAGAAATAGTAAATATATTATTCCTTTTTACATTGTTATTGTATTTGCATTAGCTGGAGCTGTTATTCAAGTTATTACTAATTTAAAAATTTCATATTTAATCATTGGTTTTTCATCTATTTTAATATTTAAATTCTATGGTGATGTATTAGCTAATACGGATGGATTAACTGAATTATTAAATAGATTAGAGTTTGATAACACTATTAAAAATTTATCTAGTGAAGCTACTATTGTTTATTTTGATATAAATAAGTTTAAAAAAATAAACGATACATTTGGTCATGTATATGGCGATACTTGTTTAAAAGAAGTAGCTCAATGTTTAAGAAAAGCATATGGAAAACATGGAAAAGTATATAGATATGGTGGAGATGAATTTTGTGTTATTTTAACTAAACATACTAAAGAGTTAGATTCTATGAATTTAAAATTTGAAGAAGCTATTAAAGAAGTAATGAAAAAAGATGATAGATTTCCTGGAGTTAGTTTTGGATGTGCTACTTTTAAACCACATGTCGATGAATTTATTGATGTATTAAATAAAGCTGATGAAAATATGTACGAACAAAAAAGAGAGAAAGAAACTTTATAAAATATTAACTAAATAAACATTTAAATAAAAGTATATTTATTGAAATAATAATAAGATTTTATATACTAATAAAATAGGTAAAAAAATGGAATATAAATTTGAATACGAAGGTGAAAGAAGCTTATATGGTGTTAAAAATATAGTAGTAGATTCTACTAAATTTTTATTTGGTGAATCACCTTTAAAAGAATGTAAAGATATCGAAGTAACTAATAGTTGTTTTACATATAAATACCCTTTATGGTATGGAAAAAACATCAAGGTAAACAATACTATATTTGAAACTATGGCAAGAAGTGGTATTTGGTATACAAATAATATTGAAGTGAAAGATACAATATTTGATTCTCCTAAGATGTTTAGAAGATGTGATGGAGTAACAATTGAGAATGTAAAATTTAATGATGCTCAAGAAACATTTTGGAACTCTAAAAATATAAATATTAAAAAAACATATGTAAAAGGTGATTATTTTATGATGAATTCATCTAATTGCATGATTGAAGATTTAACATTAGATGGTAATTATTTCTTTGATGGAGGAAGTAATTTAATCATTAGAAATAGTGTTTTAAATAGTAAAGATGCTTTTTGGAATTGTGATAATGTAACTGTTATAAACTGTAAAATTGTTGGAGAATACATCGGATGGAATTCTAAAAATTTAACATTTATTAACTGTGAAATTGAATCTCATCAAGGATTTTGTTATATAGATAATTTAAATATTACAAATTGTAAATTAATAAATACAGATTTATCATTTGAATTATGTAGTGTTAATGCTGTGGTTAATTCTAAAATCACATCTATTAAAAATCCTATTAAAGGTAAAATAGTATGTAAAGGATATGATGAGTTGATATTAGATCCATCTATTATTAATCCTGATGATATAGAAATAGTTGTAGAAAAGGAATAATATGAAATATAACTTTGATGAAATTGTAAATAGAAATAATACCAATAGTTTAAAATGGGATTCTTTTAATAAAGATGAATTACCTATGTGGGTAGCAGATATGGATTTTAAAACATGTCCACAAGTTATTAAAGCTATATCAAAAAAAGCAAAATTAGGTGTATATGGTTATTCAATAATACCTGATGATTATTTTAAATATTATAGAAAATGGTTTAAAAAAAGACATAAAGTAGATTATAAAGAAGAATGGATGATATATTCTAGTGGAGTAGTAGCTTGTATTTCTTCTTGTGTAAGAAAATTATCTGCAATTAATGAAAATGTTTTAATTATGTCTCCGGTGTATAATATTTTTTATAACTCTATTTTAAACAATTCTAGAAAAGTAGTAAGTTCAGATTTAGTATATAAAGAAGGGACATTTCATATAGATTTTGATGATTTAGAAATGAAGATGAAAGATCAAAATACTCATTTAATGATTCTTTGTAATCCTCATAATCCAATTGGTAAAAACTGGAGTAAAGAAGAATTAACTAAAATTGCTAAACTTGCTAAAAAATATAATGTCTTAGTAATTAGTGATGAAATACATTGTGATATTAATAAAAATAAAGATGATTTTGTACCATTTTTATCTACATGTAAAGAAGCAAAAGAAATAGGTATTACTTGTTTAGCTATGAGTAAAGCTTTTAATATTGCAGGTCTTCAA
Organism: bacterium; assembly: GCA_963611005.1. GTDB lineage: Bacteria > Bacillota_I > Bacilli_A > RFN20 > CAG-826 > Onthovivens. The sequence goes on from CAVDQJ010000109.1 coordinate 6,002, forward strand.
TCAGCATGTATTGTAGTTCCTAATAAAGATACTCATTATAAAGTTTGGAGACAAATAAATACAGATGAATGTGGTGAACCTAATTTCTTTGCAATAGAAGCTAATATTGCTGCATTAAAATATGGATCTAATTGGTTAGATGAATTAAATGAATATATATATCAAAATAAATTATATTTTTATAATGAAATAAAAAATAATTTACCATATGTTAATTTAAATTTAAATGATGCTACATATTTGATGTGGATTGATTGTTCATCATTTTGTGATAATACTGAAGATTTAGTAAATTATATTAAAAATGATAGTGGTTTAATCGTAACAGAAGGTAAAGAATATGGATTAAATGGTAAATCTTTTATTCGTATTAATTTAGCTACTCAAAAAGAAAGAGTAATAGATGGAACAAATAGATTTATTAAATCTATTAAAAACTATATTAAAGAAAATAAAATAGAAATATTAAAATAATTATTATCGAAATAACTACGTCTTTAGCCGTATAATTAAATAGAGGGTAGAAGATGTTAAAAATTGCTTTATATCATGGTTCAAAAGATGTCATTGAAAAACCTATTTATGGATTTGGCAATCCAAAAAATGATTATGGATTAGGTTTTTATATTACAAAAGACATTGAATTAGCTAAAGAATGGGCTTGTAGCGAAGATAGAATTGGTAAAGTTAATAAATATGTTTTAGATTTATCAAAATTAAATGTATTAGATTTATCTAGTGATACATATAATGTTTTAAATTGGATAGCTATATTGCTTGAAAATAGAATTGTAGATTTACAATTATCACCTCAAAAAGCAATTAGAGATTTTATAATTAGTAATTATTTACCAAATTACAAAGATTATGACGTAATTTATGGATACAGAGCGGATGATTCTTACTTTATGATGGCTAGAGCATTTATTAACAACCAAATAAGTTTAGAACAATTAAGTTCGGCTTTAAGATTTGGTAAATTAGGTTTTCAATATTGTATTAAAAGTAAAAAAGCTTTTGAAAATCTAAAATTTGTTGATGCTCAAGATGTAGATAATGAAATTTATTATTTAAAGATAAAAGAAAGAGATAATAAAGCTAAACTTGAATATTTAAATTTAACTAATAATTCAGATTTAAATGGGAAATATATAATCGACATAATAAAAG
>CAVDQJ010000110.1:0-3137 GCA_963611005.1 bacterium
ATATCGATGTAGTCGCATATTTTTAATATATAAAAATAAGTATAAGTTTTTGTATTATAAAAAGTTATAATTTTTCTATTCATTTTATAAACCATTTTATATCAAATTAGTGTATAATATACGCGGTATTAAAGGAGAGAATTAAATGTCAAGATTAGATTACTATGATACTTTTAAAGGAAGTAAATGGAAGAAGGACATTGATGTCCGTGATTTCATCGTTAACAACTACAAACCATATGATGGTGATGAATCATTCTTAGAAGGACCAACAGCACGTACTTCTAAATTATGGGATGAACTTCAAGCTCTTCAAAAAGAAGAAAGAGCTAAAGGTGGCGTTTTAGATATGGAAGCTGACGTTGTCAGTGGACTTACAAGCTATGGTGCTGGATATTTAGATAAAGATAACGAAGTTGTCGTTGGTTTACAAACAGATAAACCATTAAAGAGAGCATTTATGCCTTATGGTGGTATCCGTATGGCTGAAGAAAGCTTAAAAACTTATGGTTATACACCAAATGAAGAACTTCATAAGATTTTCACTCAATATCACAAAACTCACAATGATGGCGTTTTTGATGCTTATACTCCAGAAATTCATCACTGTAGACACAACAAGATTATCACAGGTTTACCAGATACATATGGCCGTGGTCGTTTAGTTGGTGATTATAGAAGAATCGCTTTATATGGTATTGATTACTTAATTGAAAAGAAACAAGAAGATTTAGCTTATGATGAAGATGCATTTATGAGTGAAGAAGTTGTTCGTACTCGTGAAGAAATCGCAATGCAAATCAAAGCATTAAAAGAAATGAAAGTTATGGCAGCTTCTTATGGATTTGATATTTCAAACCCAGCTAAAGATGCTAAAGAAGCTTTCCAATGGTTATACTTTGGATATTTAGCTGCTATTAAAACACAAAACGGTGCAGCTATGTCAGTTGGTAGAGTTTCAACATTCTTAGATATCTACATTGAAAGAGATTTAGAAAAAGGTGTCTTAACAGAAAAAGAAGCTCAAGAATTAGTCGACCAAATGGTTTTAAAATTCCGTATGGTCAGATTTGCTAGAATTCCTAGCTACAACGCATTATTCAGTGGTGATCCAGTATGGGCTACACTTGAAGTTGGTGGTGTTGGAATGGATGGAAGAAGCATGGTCACAAAGAACGACTTCAGATTCTTACATACATTAGAAAATATGGGACCTAGCCCAGAACCAAACTTAACAGTTTTATATTCATCAAAATTACCTTTAGCATTTAAGAAATATGCTTCACATATCTCAATTGCTACAAGCTCAATTCAATATGAAAATGATGATGTTATGAGACCTGTTTGGAAAGATGACTATTCAATTTGCTGCTGTGTTAGTGCTACACAAACTGGTAAAGAATATCAATTCTTCGGTGCAAGAGCTAACTTAGCAAAATGTTTACTTTACGCAATCAATGGTGGTGTTGATGAAAAGACAGGTGAACAAGTTGGACCTGCTTACCAAGGTTGTACAGGTGAATATCTTGAATATGAAGATGTTGTTGCAAAATATAAGAATATGATGAGATGGTTAGCAACAGTTTATGTTAAATCATTAAATATCATTCACTATATGCACGATAAATACTATTACGAAGCAGCTGAAATGGCTTTAATGGATTCACATCCAGAAAGAAGTTTCGCTACTGGTATCGCTGGATTTAGCCATGTTGTCGATAGTTTAAGTGCTATTAAATATGCTAAAGTTAAACCAATTAGAAACGAAAAAGGAATCGCAGTTGATTTCGAAATCGAAGGTGATTTCCCAAGATACGGAAATGATGATGATAAAGCTGATGATATCGCAGTTGAATTATTAAAAACATTCATGGATATGTTATCTTCATGTAAGACATATAGAAATAGTAAACCTACAACATCTATTCTTACAATCACTTCAAACGTTGTTTATGGTAAAGCTACTGGTTCTCTTCCAGATGGAAGAAAAGCAGGCGAACCTCTTTCTCCAGGTGCTAACCCATCTTACGGAGCAGAAAAGAGTGGTTTATTAGCTTCACTTAACAGTTTAACAAAACTTCCTTATGAATATGCATTAGATGGTATTTCAAATACACAAACTATTAATACAAATACATTAGGTCATACAGAAGCTGAAAGAATTAGCAACCTTGTTAATGTCTTAGATGGTTACTTTGATGGTGGTGCACATCACCTTAACGTTAACGTCTTTGGTAAAGAAAAGCTTATTGATTGTATGGAACACCCAGAAAAACCTGAATATGCTAACTTCACAATTCGTGTTTCTGGATACGCTGTTAAATTTATTAACTTAACTAAAGAACAACAATTAGATGTCATCGCAAGAACTTGCCATGATCGTTTATAATGGAACCTATAGCTTATAGTAATAAGATTGAAAGTTTTGGATTAGTAGATGGACCTGGAGTTAGAAGTATTCTCTTTCTAAGCGGATGTCCTCTTAGATGCTTGTATTGTCATAATCCTGAGATGCAAGACATTAAATGTGGAGAGGCTATAACTCCTAGTCAAGCTTATTTAAAATTAACTAGATTTAAAAGATATTGGGGTGAAAAAGGTGGAATCACTGTAAGTGGAGGAGAACCTTTATTGAATATTGATTTCCTTATTGAATTAGGTAAGTTAGCTAAAAAAGATGGTGTAACTTATGTAATTGATACAAGTGGAATAATGTTTAGAAATGATCCAGAATATCTTAAAAAATTTGATGAATTATTAGAAGTTGCTGATTTATTCTTATTAGATTTAAAAGGATTAGATCCTTTACTTCATAAAAAGATAACAGGAATGGATAATAAAAACATATTAGATTTATATAAATACTTAAATAGTAAAAATTTTCCTATTTGGGTAAGATATGTTCTTGTTCCTACTTTAACCGATGGAGAAGAAACACTTATTAATAGTAGTAATTTCTTAAAGCAATATAAAAATGTAAGAAGACTTGAAGTACTTCCTTATCATTCACTTGCTATTCCTAAATATGAGGAATTACATAGAGATTATTTATTAAAAGATATTAAAACTCCTACTAAAGATGAAGTAGAAAGAGCTAATAAATTAATTGATTCTAGTTACTTTGATAAATACTTAAC
>CAVDQJ010000111.1:0-2324 GCA_963611005.1 bacterium
CGTAAATTCCTCCATCAATTTCTATATTTGAAGATAATAATTCAAAGTTTTTATCGTGAGATAAACATGCTCCAGTATTATTTTCATAAGCACCAAAAACAATACGTTTTACTCTTGATTGAATTAAAGCACTTAAACACATAGCACATGGTTCAAGAGTAACATACATTGTTAAATTATTCATTCGCCAATCATTTATTTTTTTGCTGGCTTTTCTTAAGCATAATATTTCAGCATGTCCTGTAACATCATTCATTATTTCTTTTTTATTATATGCTTTAGCAATTACATTTAAATTTTCGTCAACTAAAATAGCGCCAATAGGAACTTCTTCATTTTTTTCAGCTTTTTTAGCTTCTTTTAAAGCTAATTTCATAAAATAGGTATCGTTTTTAATCATAAAATAAAAACCATCGCACAATTATAGGAATTCTTAAGGCTGCTATGTTCCCATCCTGACCTGGTTCGAAAGTATAAATCGCGATGGCTTTTATATTATAACAAAATTATTAAAATAAAACTATATATAATAAATAACTTAATTTTTATAAAAAGAGATGGGAAAACATATAGTTTTTATAAAAAAACGACATTTTTCAATGCCGTTTATTTTTTATTTTATAGGTTTTAAAACTTTTAATCCACCCATATATTTTTGGAGTGGTTCTGGAATTAAGACACTTCCATCTGCTTGTTGGAATTGTTCAAGAATTGCAGGAAATACACGACTTGTAGCAAGTCCAGATCCATTTAATGTATGCATATAATGAATCTTTCCGTCTTTATCTTTGTATCTCATCATACCACGTCTTGCTTGATAATCTCTAGCATTTGAAACGCTACTAACTTCTTTATAAATTCCTAATGAAGGTAAATAAACTTCAATATCATATGTTCTAGCCATAGAATGAGAACAATCAGCTGCAGCAAGTTTACTTACTCTAAAATGAAGTCCTAAACCTTCAACTAATTTTTTAGCTTTTTCAACTAATTCTTCAAAAGCTCTATCGCTATCATTATCAGCTGTATATTCAACCATTTCTACTTTATTAAATTGATAACCTCTTATCATACCTCTTTCTTCAGTACGATATGCTCCAGCTTCTTTTCTATAACATGGAGAATATGCAAAGAATTTCTTAGGTAATTCTTTTTCATCAAGAATTTCATTTCTAAAATAATTTACTAAAGCAGTTTCAGCTGTAGGTAATAAAAACTTAAATGGTTCAACATCTTTTAAAACAAAGACATCTTCTTCAAATTTAGGGAATTGTCCTGCAGTAAATCCACTTTCATAATTTAATAAATGTGGTACCATCATAAATTGGAAATTATCTTTTAAATGATTTTCAATAAAGTAATTTAATAATGCCCATTCAAGTTGTGCACCAAGTCCAGTATAAAACCAACAACCATGGCCACTAACTTTTGCACCTCTTTCATAATCAATTAATCCTAATGATTCAGCTAAATCGTAATGAGATTTAATTTCAAAATCGAATTTAGGTTGTTCTTTATAATAATAAATAGGTTTATTATTTTCTTTAGCACCACCTAATAAATCAGGATCTGGAAGATTTGGTAAAGCAAATAAAACCTTATTAATTTCTTCGGTTAATTTCTTTAATTCTTCTTCGTTTTCTTTATTTTTATTAGCTAAAGCTTTAACTTCAGCAAAAATTGCATTAACATCACCACCTTCTTTTTTAACAACAGGAACTGATTTTGAAAGTTTGTTTTGTTGAGCTTTGTTTTCTTCAACAGCTTTTTGAATATCTCTTTTTTTATAAACTAATTCGCATAATCCGTCGATATCAGCTTCGAATTCCTTTCTTTTTAAGGCTTCTTTTACATATTCCTTATTTCCTAAAATAAAATTAAGATCAATCATTTTTCTTCACCTCTTTTTCAATCTTTTTATATATTTCAACTAGGTTTGAACCATAGTTTAATAAACTATAATCTTTAGCATATTCATATGCTTTTTCTTTAAGTGATGGAAGGTCACCACTTACAAACTTTTCTACACCTTCAATTAATAGTCCTAAATCATTATAAATATATGCATTTTTATTATCAACAAGAACATCTTCAAAAATGCTATTTTTTAAAGTAAATATTTGAGTTTTACTAGCCATCGCTTCCATTGTTTCAATAACATTTGAATAAAATGAATTAACATTGATAAACACATCTGCATTAAACATAAGCGAACCATAAGCATCATCATCTAATAATGATAAATACATTACATTTTTAGCCCACTTTTCAAAATATTTTCTATTTTTCTTAACAAGTTTTTTATTGTTTTGATCAGAAAGGAC
>CAVDQJ010000112.1:0-416 GCA_963611005.1 bacterium
TATAATCATTAATTGTAGTTTCTAATGTTATTTTTTTAGTTTTATTATTCTTTTTTATTTTTCTACCTAATAATTCTTCAAAATCATCATCACTTATATCAAAATCTTTTAAGTCTTTATATAAATCATTAATTTTTGATGAATATGGTGAATTAATATTTTTTCCAACTATATCAATATCTTGATCAAGCGCAATATTTAAAGCATTTATTCCTACCAAAATAGAATATTTTCCTGTTTCTAAAACAAAATCATTTTTATCTTTATTAAAATATTTAAATTCATCTTTTGATATATTAACTTCTACTTCTTTTTCTTCTTTAGGTTCTAATTCTGTTTTAATAAAATCTACTAAATACTTTTTAACTTTAAATACATTAGAATTTTCATTATTTTTAATATAAATTTGACTTACT
>CAVDQJ010000112.1:475-2064 GCA_963611005.1 bacterium
AAAAACACTATTAAATGGTATGTCTTTTTCATTTTTAACCCATGTTTCACATAATCTTCCAGATGGATTAGCTTTACCAAATAATAAATTAAAACAAGCTTCTCCTCCGCCTTCTCCAGGAACATACATGTTCAATATTGCATCAACTTTATTAGAAGAAGGAATAATAAAAGATGATCCACCAAATAAAACTAATACGATTTTTTTATTTAAAGATGTTAACTTATTAATTAATGAAATTTGATTGTATGAAATATTTAAATTAGGTCTATCAAAACCTTCACTTTCTTTTAAATCTGTAAGACCACCAAAGAAAATAATAGTGTCATAATTTTTAGCTTCATTTATAGCTTCATTTTCTAATTTTTTATCTACTTTATCTTCAATTTCTTTATAACCTCTAACAAATTTATAATCAATATTATTTTTATTAAAAGCATCAATTGGATGAGTTAAATATTTAGGTTTAATTAAACTACTACCAGCTCCTTGATATCTCATCTTTTTAAATAAATCACCAATTACTAAATATTTTTTATCATTTTTTAAAGGTAAAACATCATCATTATTTTTAAGTAAAACTGCACTTTCTTCAGCAAATTTAACCGCTAAATCATAGTGTTTTTTAAGTAAATCTTCAATATTTTCTTTTTCTATTTTTACTTCTTTATGTTTTTTAACTAACTCTAAAATATTTTTAACTCTTAAATTTAAAATAGATTCATCTAATGTTTTATTTTCAATAGCTTCTTTAATAGCAAGTGAATTTTCTTTTATATTTCCAGGCATATCTAAATCTATACCACATCTTAAACCTTCTACTCTATCTTTAGTAGCACCCCAATCAGTCATTACAATACCATCAAACTTAAAAGTATCTCTTAAAATAATGTTATTTAAAAAATTATTTTCACTACATTGATAATCATTAACTATGTTATACCCACACATCAAAGCATCAACATCACTATTTTTAATAGCGATTTCATATCCTTTTAAATAAACTTCTCTTAAAGCTCTTATATCACAAATCGAATTAGAATTATATCTATAATTTTCACTATTATTTAAAGCATAATGTTTTAAAGTAGCGCCTACATTTTGACTTTTTAATCCATTAACGAAATTACTAGCCATATATCCACTTACATATGGATCTTCACTATAATATTCAAAATTTCTTCCACATCTTGGATTTCTTTTAATATTCATACCAGGAGCTAAAAGTAAATCAACATCATAAAAAACACATTCTTTTCCTATTGCTTCACCTATTTTATATGCTATTTCTTTATCAAAACTATTAGCTATATTAGCAGGAGAAATAAATGCAGTTGAAGGATATGAATCTCCTAAACCCATCGCTCCATCACCATCTAATTCTTCTTTTTTCTTTCTTAATCCTAAAGGACCATCGGTTAAATATATAGAAGGTATTGATAGTCTTTCAATTGAAGTTGTATTCCAAGATTTATATCCTTCTAATAACGAAATCTTTTCATCCAATGTTAATTCTTTTAATAATTTATCAATATTTTCCATATAAAAACCTCATTAACATTATTATAAAATAATTCACTAATTAAAAT
>CAVDQJ010000113.1:0-4867 GCA_963611005.1 bacterium
CAGTAATTTCGCTTACTTAATAAATTTACTGTTAATTTTTATTTCATAGTTTTGAAAATTACCCTTGTATCCACAATATCATTTTCTTCTAACACTACATCTGTTAGATCTTCAATCGACTCAGGGTTTATCCATACTACCTCATCAAACAAACTATTGACACTGTTATCAAAGAAATCGTAAAGTGGGTTATCTTCTGTAATAAATTTTTGTTTTATGAGAATCAAATTTCTATCGCTTTTCAAATTTATAAAACTACAATATTCATGATCTGGTTTATTGTTGTAGAGCAATAATCCAATAGCAATTTTTTCACATAGTGCATTTAACCTTGTTGTATTGAATATTGGGCTTCCAACTGAAGTGACACTATTTTGGTATCCGTTTTCATATGATTTATATCTAGATTTTGCTATTTCTCTTAAGGAATACTTGGTTATTCCAGGGTACCGAAATATGACTTCAGATATTGTTCCACCTTCGTGATGTTGACCACAAATAAAAGGTATTCCGTATTTTAATGCTATTCTAGAAGTTCTAGCTTGAGCGAAGAAATCATCAGTAAATGCACAGAGCACAGATTTTTTTACATCAATCTTAGAAATAATATCATTTTCCAACTGTTCATCACTGATTTTATCATCTAACATTAAGTTGAAGCAGATAACATTTGCTTTATCATTAATGTCAAGGATTCTTTTTTTAATAAGTTCTGGTTTATACATTCCAATTTCACTTATATAGCCATTTTGAGATGCAATATTTGATTTTGATGCTTTGTCACCATCAATAAGATAGAAATTTCCAACGCCCATCCTCGCCATACTTTCATAAAAACTTTTTGATCCACCACAACCAACACCAATAATTGAGCATTCTGACATGTAAGGTATATCCATAACTCCAGATATTCTTGCAAATGTTTCATCTTGTGATAGATGTTCATTAACATTTAAATCATTAATACTTGTATTACAGGTCTTTGATTTGCCATACTTCTTATCCATTTCATCAAAGCCATTTTCAATAAGTTTCAATAATTCTGGGTTAATACTATTAGTGGTTTCAATTTTATCTTCACTCTTTTTTTCAGTTTTATAAAAGCTATCAATAGTTTCTTGACCCGGAACCACTTTAATATTGCAACGATCTACTTTACCATTTATTCTTACGATATAACCTGTAATAGAAGTTTTATATTCATATGAGCTTGTTACAATAGGCATAAATAAATAGTTTAAATCAAAAGCATTCATGATTCTTTGCGCATATTCAACATCTGCATAAGATAATCTATTAAAGTCGCCCGGATGGCTATGAACAAATCCACCTAGAAATATATGCTTTTCTTCCCACTCCCCGTCAATAATCTTTTGAAGATACTCGATATCAGGATTATATTCAACGCTATTAACTCTTGCACCTTCATCAAAAACAAAGTTATCAATTGTATCCTGATCAAGCGTGAATCCTAACATTCCACCTAATTCAGGTTTGCTTTTACCAAGTAAATCCATAATTTGATTATAAATAGAGTGATTAATATAAATAGTTTTAATATGATAAGATTTTTTATTATGCTTTTTATCAAAGCGAAATGTTCCAGAAGGCAAAACATGTTTTTTATTTGCTCTTTTATTTAATTCGTGTTCAGAAATTAAATTATCATTCTTTAAAACATCTATCAATTCTGCGTATCTATTTACCCATACATACATTACCGCATTTGCTTCATCGAAATTTTCAATAATTTTATTCCAACAGATATGATAATCATAGCTAGTTTTAATCATATGAAACTCATGAAGTTTGTTTGATGCATATTGAAAGTAAGGGGCATTTTCAATATGAATAAAATACCCAAAACCATTTGTTCCACCCTGTCCATCATCTAAATAATTATTTTCTTTGTATATAGCAAATTTAAAGAAATATTCTTCTCCGTCTTTTCCAATTCTTTTAAATTCTTTTACAAAAGGCTTACCACGGAATGTTCCATCCGGTAATTTTGGAGTTTTCTTTCCTGCACCATTACCAACTCTGGAATTATTCCTATTACCTCTAATTGAAGAGTATTGAATTTTAGATTCCCATTCTCTTGCAGTTTGATATGTCTCACATGAGACACTGATATCTCTAGCATTTCCGTGTGAAAATCTAACACGTAAATTATGAGCGTTCTCATATTTTTTATAAGTTCCGTAATCAATTTCATTTCTGTTTAAAGCTGCGCTTGCCCATTCAATTCCATTTTTAAATCCATGTCCGTACGCAATGTTGTTAATGTTGTCCATAGTATCTTCAAATTCTCTATTGTAACTCATATTTATCTCCTTTTTCTTTCGACAGTCATATTATATTGTGAAATCTTTCATTATTTATGTAACATTAGTTTTTTTACAATCTTTTCTATATTTCAATTTTAACTCTAATTTAAGTCTATATAATTTTCTTTACCTTTACATGATAATTGGTGCAAACCGCTTTATTTACTTGAATTAATCGATTATGGATTCAATATTAGAACTTTAAGGTCAAATTTTTCATCACATTTATGCTCCATCCATTGTCGGTTAAACATTGGCCTATCTATATTGAGTCCGCTTGGATGACACAACTCAACATACGCAATTTGTTTTCCATCAAGTTTTTCCTTTATCCTATCTTTTGTGTCATTTTGATCTTTTCCACAAAAAATTACATCTTTTGAAATATTAACTAAGTCGTCTATTGCACCATCACTAATGTCGGATAAATTAATAAATAGATTACCTTTATTGTATAAGTATTGAACTAATTTCAAATTAATGTCATCATCATTCTCATTTAAGTAAATTTCTTTAATAATATCTATTGAGTCAAAAATCATGTTCATCATAAACAGGAAGGATGAAGGATATGAAGGGGTTAATGGAATAAAAGCAACTTTACCATTTGTTATTTTTTGATAATAAGATATATCCACATTCTCTAGTTGTAACGGTTCACTTTCTCTGTTTGAATCTTTATAGGCCTCTAAACCAACAAAAACATGAAATGACTTAACCTCACTCGAAAAACAATTTGTTTTGTTAATATTTGAAATGATCTTACTTAAATATTTTTTTCTTTTATCTAAACACATAATTTAATTATAAAACAATTTTTTTTAAAATCAATAAATTAAAGCGAACTCCTTAAGTTGGGCTTTAAGGAAAACTAATTTAATATTAAATCATTTACGGATTGATGTCTATAATGTATGGTTGTCACATCTCCATCTCAGTTTCTTTCTTCTTTACTTTCTCTCTATTATATTCTTTATAATTATTATTGCTAAAAACTATTGAAGTATAACCAAAATCATTAACTAATATTGGTTTGCATAGTTGTGCGCTAGGTGAACACACAATAAAAGCGCAAGGCTTTGCATTATATTGTAATTTTATGCAATTTTAGTATAAGTCATAAAAATTATTTGCTCATTTTTTGCCGCTCTAATTCTTTTTTATGGAACATCCAAATGTATCAATATTCTTAACGATATTTTTTACTATTGTTTTCGCTATAATATCTTTCTTTGTCTTCATACATCAAACCATCACTTAACTTAATAAGTTCGTCAAATGTTAAATCTTTATGATCTTTATATTCAGCGTAACCTACAGCTAAAGACAAAGTAATATTATAATTTTTATTATCTTTTTTAATTTCTTTTTGTAAATCTTTAATGATTTCTTCGTTTTTTACAGTTGTATATAATATTGCAACAAATTCATCTCCACCAGTTCTATATACCGAACCATAATTATGGAAAGTTTTAAATAAACAATTAGCTGCACGTTTAATCAATAAATCACCATCATGATGTCCTTGAACATCATTTACTTGTTTTAAACCATTAATATCAATTGTATATACACTTATATCTCTTTGATATCTAATTTTAGACTTATCTTCTTCATAACAATAACGATTATATAAATTAGTTAAAGTATCTCTAGATGATATTAAAGTAAGTTTTTCAATCTCTCTTTTTTCTTTATCAATATGTTGTAAAACAAATAAAACATTAACTAATCTATTATTAAAATCATATTCAAGTGGTAAAAATATCAATCTAACCCAACCAAAATTATTTCCTATTGCATCATAAGAAATATATGAATGATCCATCATTCTTTCTTCGATTGTATCTATATTAACAAATTCTAAAACTTTATCAATATATTGTTTTGTAAATAAGTGTGGCATCATTAAAGCAAAATCTTCATTAGCTTTTTTAGTTTTATAAAACATTCTAATAAATTCATTATCTTTATAAGCTATATAAGAATTATTTTTAATATCTATAACATGCATATTAATGTATAATTCAGAAATATGCGTTACTACACTTTCTGCTATTGGATTATTTTTAAATGAAAGACGTTGAGGAACATTACAATCTTCTAAATAAATATAAGCATCGACATTATCTAAAGTATATTTAGATGTTCTAACAATTCTAATTTTAAACCAAACTAGTTGTTGATTAAATATTCTTCTAAACCAAATATCGTAATCACCAATTTCTTCTAATTTTTTAATTAAATTTTCATATCTAAACTCTTCTTTAAATTGAGTTAAATCCTCAGCAAAAATTCTACCAAACTTTAAATATTCATAAAATAAATCCTTTAATGTAGGAGCATTTTTATAAACACTTAAATCATTATCAACATCTTTTATAACTTTATATGAATTAGTAGAAAAATTAACCTCATATAACTTATAAATACGTTTAGAAAGTATTTCATTCAATTCATTTTCCATTATTACTAGTCTTCCTTTGTTATAATAAAATTATACTTTAAAATGAATTATAAACAAGATGATAATTAAATAT
>CAVDQJ010000114.1:0-5898 GCA_963611005.1 bacterium
CATATAATGTTTCTATTGCTTTAGCTATGGTTTTATATACATATTTATATTCAAAATAAAATAATATAAATATTATTTTCTTTATAACTAGCAAAAATTATGATATAAATATATAGACGAATAATTTTAAATTTTATTTTTCTAGAGAGTTAGTGTTTGGTGAAAACTAATAAAATAAATTAAAAGTCTCAACGTCTTTGTTTATTAATATTAAATTAAGTGTATTTGCATTATTGTAAATAAATTAAGGTGGTACCACGTTAAAAGCGTCCTTAAGTGAACGCTTTTTTATTTTCTTAGGAGGTTTATTATGTACAATCATTTAGAAATTGAAAAGAAATGGAGAGAAATTTGGTTAAATAGAAAAGAATATGCTTGTGATACAAGTGATTTTTCTAAACCAAAATATTATTGTCTTGATATGTTCCCTTATCCAAGTGGACAAGGATTACATGTTGGTCATCCAGAAGGATATACTGCAACAGATATCGTATCTAGAATGAAAAGAATGCAAGGATTTAATGTTCTTCATCCAATCGGATGGGATTCTTTTGGTCTTCCAGCAGAACAATATGCTATGAAGATGAATAAACATCCCGAAGAATTTACAATGCATAACATCGATAATTTTAGAAGACAAATTCAAATGTTAGGTTTTTCTTATGATTATGATAGAGAAATCTTTACATGTAAACCTGATTATTACAAATGGACTCAATGGATATTTGTAAATATGTTTAATGATGATTTAGCATATGTTGATTATAAACCTGTCAACTGGTGTCCAGAACTCGGTACTGTTTTAGCTAATGAAGAAGTTATTGATGGAAAGAGTGAAAGAGGTGGATATCCTGTTATTAGAAAACCTATGAAACAATGGATGCTTAAAATTACTCAATACGCTGATAGATTAGCATCTGATTTAGAAGGTTTAGATTGGCCAAAATCAACTATTGAAATGCAAAGAAACTGGATTGGTAAATCTAAAGGTACAGAAATTATATTTAATATTGAAAATAGTGAAGATACATTTAAAGTATTTACAACAAGAGCTGATACATTATTTGGTTGTACATATTGTTGTTTAGCTCCTGAACATCCATTAGTTAAAAAATTAGTAACTAAAGAACAAGAAAAAGAAGTTAATGATTATATTGAATTAGTATCTCATAAATCCGATATCGAAAGAACAGGTACAAACCAAGAAAAGACTGGTGTATTTTTAGGAGTATATGCAATTAATCCTATAAATAATACTAGAATCCCTGTATACATTGCTGATTATGTTTTAGCAAGTTATGGAAGTGGTGCAGTTATGGCAGTTCCAGCTCATGATACAAGAGATTATGCTTTTGCTAAAAAACATGACTTACCTATTATTAAAGTTATTGAATCAGATATTTCTACCGATGCATATACTGAAGATGGAAAACATATTAATAGTGATTTTATAAATGGTTTAAATATCGAACAAGGAAAAGAAAAAATTACAGATAAACTTATCGAAATTAAAAAAGGTAATTATAAGATTAACTATAAATTAAGAGATTGGTTATTCTCTCGTCAAAGATATTGGGGTGAACCAATTCCTGTTATTGAATTTGATGATGGTAGTATGATCGCTGAATCATTAAATGATTTACCATTAGTTTTACCAAATCTTGATGAATATAAACCTTCTGGAACTGGAGAATCTCCATTAGCTAATGCTAAAGAATGGTTAAATGTTAATGTCGATGGTAAAAAAGGTTTAAGAGAAACAAATACAATGCCTCAATGGGCAGGAAGTTGTTGGTATTACATTAGATATATTGATCCACATAATGATAAAGTAATTGCTGATAAAAAATTATTAGATCACTGGTTACCTGTTGATTTATATATCGGTGGACAAGAACATGCTGTTTTACATCTTTTATATGCTAGATTCTGGCATAAATATTTATATGATAAAGGTGTAGTAAGTTGTAAAGAACCATTTAAACGTTTATTCCATCAAGGAATGATCTTAGGTGAAAATGGTGAAAAGATGTCTAAATCTAGAGGAAATGTTATCAATCCTGATGAAATTGTTAGTAAATATGGTGCAGATAGCTTAAGACTTTATGAGATGTTTATGGGACCTTTAGAAGCAAGTCTTCCTTGGTCAAATAATGGTCTTGAAGGTAGTAGAAGATTTATTGAAAGAGTATTTAGATTAGTAGATGAACCTACTATGAAAAATAAAATTAGTGAAGAAAATAGTGGGGAATTAGACTATATTTATAACTTTACAGTTGAAAAAGTTAGTAAAGATTTTGAAGCTTTACAATTTAATACAGCTATTTCTCAAATGATGATTTTTGTAAATGAATTATACAAAGCTAAAACAATTTATAGACCTTATTTAGAAGGATTTATAAAGATGTTTGATTGTATTTGTCCATTTGTTGGAGAAGAAATTTGGTCTATGTTAGGTCATAAAGATTTAATCACTTATGAACCTTGGCCTACATTTGATCCATCTAAACTTGTTTTAAATACTGTTAAAATCGCTGTTCAAGTTAATGGAAAACTTAGAGACACTCTTGAAATTTGTAAAGATGAAGATGATGAAAAAGTAAAAGAATTAGCTTTAAATAGCGAAAATGTTAAACGTAATATCGAAGGCAAAACTATTAAAAAGATAATAGTAGTTAAAAATAAAATTGTTAACATTGTTGCAATTTAATTGTATATAAATTGAAATATATATTTTAAATATATAAAATCTTATTGTTTAAATATTCATGGTACTTAAGATAACTTAAGACTGTAGGAGGAATTTATGATTTTATGTTTAGACTGTGGAAACACGTTAATTAAGTGCGGAATCTACGATAAAGATGAATTAAAACAATTCTTTACATTAGATTCTAAACTTTCAAAATCAAGTAGTGAATACGAAATAATATTTAAAAACATTATTAAAGATGGTTTTAAAATTGATGGAGCAATACTTTCTAGTGTTGTTCCTCTTTTATCTACACCTTTAACAAAAGCTATTAAATCATTATTTAATGTTGATACTATGTTGATTACAAAAGCTATTAAAACAGGAATCAATATTAAAATTGATTATCCTAATGAACTTGGAAATGATATGCTTTGCGGGGCAGTTGGTGCAAAAGCTAAATATCCTATTCCTTGTGTTGTAGCTGATTTAGGTACAGCTACAAAGATGTATGTTGTTGATAAAGATGGTTCTTTTATTGGTGGAATTATTACTTGTGGAATGGAAGTAAGTATGAAAGCACTTGATAATTCAACTAGTTTATTAACAGAAGTTAATTTAAAAGCACCTAAAAAAATAATCGGTAAAAACACTATAGATTGCATTAAATCAGGTATTATTTTTGGTCAAGCTTATATGATTAGTGAATTTGCTAGACGTATGGAAAAAGAGCTTGGTTATTCATTAAATAGAATAATTACTGGTGGTTTTGCTAGTGAAATTAAAGATCAAGTTGTTTGTTTTTCTTATGATGAACATCTTGTTTTAGATGGTTTAAATTATATTTTTAAAATCAACAATAAGTAAAGGATAATTAATATGAAAAAATCTATAGAAAAGAAAAGTTTTATTAAACAAATTGTTTTTGATGCTACATTTTTAGCATTAATAGTAGTATTCGCTTTTGTTCCTTATTTAGGCTATATAAATATAGGTCCATTAGCATTTACAACTTTACATATATTTATAGTGTTAGGAGCTGCTCTTTTTGGTTGGAAAAGAGGGTTATTATATGGGTTATTTTTTGGTGTTACATCTTTACTTGTAGGCTTACAATATCCTGGAACATTAAATTATTTGTGTTTAAATCCATTAATTTCGATATTGCCTAGAGTTTTATTTGGATTAATATCCGGATTAATATTTGATTTTATAAGAAAATTTTCATCTCAAAAATTATTTAACATCTTATTATTCCCATTAAGTGGAGTATTTACTCTATTACATACTATTTTATATTTTGTATGTTTTTATTTATTTGGATATTTAGATGTATTTAATATTACACATTTATTAGGTTTACAAGATTTAATTAGTTTGCTTGGTCAATATGGTGGATTATTAGCATTTATTACTACATTTATGGGTGTAGGATGTTTATGTGAAATTGGAGCATGTGTAGTGATAGTACCTTTAATTTATATTCCTTTAAATAAATATTTACATATTGGTAAAGTAAATGATACAAAATTTGAATTTACAACAAAATTTAATGTAATTTGTGTATCGTTAATTACCATAATTGCCTTAATTAGTGTTATAATTTTCTCGATAATATTATAGGAGTTTATTTATGGATATCGATTTTAAAAAACTAGTAAAGCCTTATAAAGATGAAGCTTTAAAAACATTATGTGAAGATTTAAAAATTAATAGTGTTTATGATCCTTCTACAATTAATGAAACAATGCCTTATGGAAAAGGTGTTCATGATTGTTTTACATTGCTTAAAAATATAGCTTTAAAAGATGGTTTTTCAGTTGATACCTGTGATGGACATTGTCTTGAAATCAGCTATGGAACTGGTAAAAATTTAATTTATATTTTAGCTCATCAAGATGTTGTTCCTGTTAATGGTGTATGGAAATATCCTCCATTTAGTGCAACAATTGCTGAAGATAGAGTATATGCTAGAGGAGCTAGCGATGATAAAGGTCCTGGAATTAGTGCATATTACGCATTAAAAGCTTTAAAAGACAATAATTTAATTGATGATTATAGAGTTAGACTTGTATTTGGTGGAGATGAAGAAAGAGGAAGTAGTTGTTTAACTTATTATTTCGAAACTTTAAAGAAAGAAGATCCAACTTATGGATTTACTCCTGATGCTGATTTCCCATTAATTTATGGAGAAAAAGGTATTTCTAATTTTGTATATCAATCTAAATTTAAATTTAATGGTATTAAAGAAATAGATGCTGGAGTTGTATCTAATGCTGTTATTGATAGAGCTAAAGTTGTTGTTTTAGATCCTTTACCAATGGATAAATATTTAGAAGAACATAAAGATATTAAATATGAAAAAGAAGATGGAAATACATATGTTTTTATTGGTAAACCAGCTCATGGAAGTGTTCCAGAAGAAGGTTTTAATTCAGGTATATTAATGCTTGGTATTTTAGGAAAAGTATATAATAATCCTATCTTAACTTTATTATGTAATGAATATCAAGATCCATTTGGAAAAAATATGAATGCATGTTATGAATCTTTAGATATGGGTAAAACAACATATAATGTTGGTTTAATTAAATATGATGGAGAAACATTCTCAATGACAGTTAATTTTAGATACCCTGAAAACTGCAATCCTGAAGAAGCTATTGCTAAAGTTCAAGAATGTTCACCATTCCCAATTAAAACTTTAGGTAATGCTAAACCTTTATACTATAATCCAAAAACAACTCCATTTATTTTAAAATTAATGGAAGTATATAAAAATGAAACTGGAAGTGATGAAAAACCTCTTGCAATCGGAGGAGGAACATATGCTAAAGAAGCTAAAAATTGTGTAGCTTTTGGATCTCACTTTAAAGGTAAAGAAGATAATATTCATGCTGCAAACGAACATATTGATTTAGAAGATTTTTATGATTCTATGCCGATATACGCACATGCAATTTATGCATTAGGGAAATTAAAATAATGAGAACTAAATTTAAAAAATGGGCAGTAGATTATTTAACTGAATCATATAAAAACCAAATAGTATTAGAGTCATTTTCTAAAGATGAAATTCTTTCTTTTAAAGGAAATGATCCTTTATATTTAGAAATTGGACCAGGTAAAGGTCAATTTATTTTATCTTTAGCAAGTAAAAATTTAGATAAAAAATTTATTGTATGTGAATTAAACGATACGATAAG
>CAVDQJ010000115.1:0-11932 GCA_963611005.1 bacterium
GTATTAAATGATATAATATTTAACGTATGAATTTAAAAGAAGAATTAAACGAAAAACAATATGAAGCAGTAATAGATTCTAGTAAATATTTAAGAATTATTGCTGGAGCTGGAAGTGGAAAAACACGTGTATTAACATATAGAATTTCATATTTAATTGAAAATGATATATGTTTACCTTATGAAATTTTAGCTATTACATTTACTAATAAAGTAGCTAAAGAAATGAAAGAAAGAGCAATTAAATTATTAGATAATAAAGTAGAAAATAGAGATTTAAACATCTATACATTTCATGGTTTTTGCTCTAGATTTTTACGTAGTGAAATTAATGTATTGGGTATATCAAATAATTTTATTATTATCGATGATGAAGATCAAAAAAACATACTTAAAACTATAGCAGTAGAATTAGGTTATAAAAAAAGTGATGATATCGTTAAAGAGTCTTTAAATTTTATCGGTTATCAAAAGATGAAAGGTAACTTACCAAGTGATGTTATTTTATCAAACAAACCTAAAGAAAAAGATTATTTAAAATTCTTTGAAGAATACGAAAAGAAAAAGAATAGTATGATATCTTTAGATTTTGATGATTTATTAATATATACAATTAAAATATTAAAGAATTATGAAGATATTAGAGCTAAATATATAAGAAGATACAAACATATATTAATAGATGAATTTCAAGATACTAATAATGTTCAATATGAAATTGTTAAATTATTAACTGGTATGAATACATCTTTATATGTTGTAGGTGATCCTGACCAAACTATTTATACATGGAGAGGTGCAGATCAAAAGATCATTTTAGATATTGAAGATGATTATTATCCTATGAAAACTATTATTTTAAATGAGAATTATAGATCTACATCTAAAATACTTAATCCTGCTAATAAACTTATTGGTTATAATAAAGAAAGAGTTAAAAAAGATTTATTTACATCTAGAAAAGATGGTAATGATGTAACATTAAAATCATTTGGCACAAGTGATGCTGAAGGTGTTTTTGTAGCTAATAAAATATTAGAATTAAAAACTATGAATAAAGATTTTAAATATAGTGATGTTGCTGTTTTATATAGATCAAGTTATTTATCATTACCTATTGAAAATGCATTAGTTAGAAGAGCAATTCCTTATAAAGTTTATGGAGGACTTAAATTCTATTCAAGAAAAGAAGTAAAAGATGCTTTAGCATATTTTAAAATTATGATTAATCAAAAAGATGATGTGTCTTTTGAAAGAATTATAAATGTTCCTAGAAGAAAAATAGGTGATGTTTCCATAGCTAATTTAAAAAATGAAGCACATTTAGCTAATCTTTCTATGATTGAATATATTAAAGAAATTCATCTTCATAATACTGCTTTAAAAAGTAATGTAATAAATAGTTTAACTGAATTACTTAGTAAAGTTGATGAAACTAAAGATAAATTAATTGCAAACTATGAAGCTTATAGTGAAGTTTTATGGACTTTTTTAGAAGAGATTAATTATATTGAATATTTAGAAGAAGATGAAGATGATGGTGGAGATAGAGTAGATAACGTCACTGCTTTAATAGATGATATTAGAAGTTATTTAAAAGAAAATCCTGAATCTAGTTTTATTGATTATTTAAATAATGTTAGTTTACTTAGTGGACAAGATGATATCGATTCTACAAATTCAATTAGTTTAATGACGGTTCATACTGCTAAAGGACTTGAATTTAAATATGTTTTCCTTATCGGATTAGCTCAAGGTGTATTTCCTAATCAAAGAGCTATTGAAGAAAGAAGCAATGGTTTAGAAGAAGAAAGAAGACTTTGTTATGTTGCTTTTACAAGAGCAAAAGATGAATTATTTGTAACTTATAATATGTCTTATAACTACTCAACAGGAATGCCTAATAGTGCATCTCAATTCATAAAAGAATCTGAAATTAAAGGAAAAGAAATTGGAAATAGCTATGTTGGTAATGATAGATTATATAAATTTAATTACAATAGCGTATTTGAATCTAAAGTAAGCAAACAAGAAAATAAGATTAACAAGAGTAGTAATACTATTAATATTTCTAACAATAACAACATAACGTGGTTTGTTGGAGATATCGCAATTCACAAAATGTTTGGTGAAGGAAAAGTAATCGATGTAAAAGATGGTATAATTACTGTAGATTTTAAAGATTTTGGTAAGAAAAAATTATTAGGAAATCATCCAACTTTATCTAAAAAAGAAGGAGGAAATGAAGCATGACATTAGAAGAAGCTAAAATTAAACACGAAGATTTAGTGCGTATAATTGAAAAATATTCTTATGAATATTATGTTTTAGATAACCCTTCTGTAACAGATCAAGAATATGATTCTAAATATGAAGAACTTGAAAGACTTGAAAAAGAGTTTCCTAGTTTAGTAACAGTTACATCTCCTACTCAAAGAATTGGTAATACTGTATTAAAAGGATTTAAAAAGATTACTCATAGAATTCCTATGATGTCTCTTCAAGATGTATTTAATGAAGATGAATTATTAGAATGGAATGCTAAAGTTGAAAAAGAATTAAATTTAAAAGAAGTAGAATATTCTGCTGAAATGAAGATTGATGGTTTATCTTTATCCGTTGTTTATGAAGATGGTGTTTTACAATATTGTGCTACAAGAGGTGATGGAGTAACCGGAGAAGATGTTACAACTAACGCATTAACAATACCTTCAATTCCTACACGTATTCCTTTAAAAGGACATGTAGAAGTTAGAGGAGAATGCTATATGCCTAAAGCAAGCTTAGAAGCTTTAAATAAAGAAAGACTTGCTAATGGCGAACCATTATTAGCTAATGCTAGAAATGCTGCAGCTGGATCTTTAAGAAATTTAGATAGTAGCGTTGCTAAAAAAAGAAAATTAGATGCGTGGTTTTATTATTTTGAAGATGCTGAAAAATTTGGTTTTAATAAACATTTTGATTCTATAATGGAACTTAAAAAATTAGGATTTAAAGTAAATCCTGAAATGAGAGTAGTTAAAGGAAAAGAAGAGATATTAAAATACATTGAAGAATATACTAAAAAAAGAAATTCATTAGATTATGATATCGATGGAATTGTATTAAAAGTAAATGATTTTAATTATTATAATTCATTAGGATATACTGCTAAAACTCCTAAATGGGCAATAGCATATAAGTTCCCTCCTGAAGAAGTTATTACTAGACTTGAAGATATTGTTTATACAGTAGGAAGAACTGGTAAAATTACTCCTAATGCAGTTTTAGATCCTGTTAGAGTTGCAGGAAGTGTAGTAAGAAGAGCTACATTACATAATGAAGATTTTGTTAATGAAAAAGGATTGATGATTAAAGATTACATTACTTTAAGAAAAGCTGGTGATATTATTCCTGAAGTTGTTAATGCTTTAAAAGAAAGAAGAACTGGTGAAGAAATACCATATAAAATGATTACTCATTGTCCAGATTGTGGAAGTGAACTTGTTAAAGTTGATGCTATGCATTTCTGTATGAATAAGGATTGTCCTTCTAGACACATCGAAGGTTTAATTCATTATTGTAGTAAAGATGCTATGGATATTGAAGGAATGGGTGAAAGGGTTGTAGAAGAATTCTTTGCATTAAAATTTATTAAAGATATACCATCTATTTATTCATTAAAAGAACATAGAGATGAAATTATCGCAATGGATGGATGGAGTTATAAATCTATTGATAATTTATTAAATGCTATTGAAAAGAGTAAAGAAAATAGTTTAGAAAGATTATTATTTGGTTTAGGTATTAAAGAAGTTGGTTCTAAAATGGCTAAAACATTAGCTAGATTATTTATAAATATTGATGATTTAGCATCTAAAACTATTGATGAATTAAAAAGTATTAATGATGTAGGAGAAGTATGCGCTAATTCTATATATAATTATTTCCATGATGAAAATAATATTGCTTTAATTAATGAATTAAAAGATTTAGGATTAAATATGAAATATTTAGGTAAAGTAGATATTTCATCAAATGCATATTTCTTTAATAAAAAGATTGTTTTAACTGGTAGTTTGACTAAATTTACTAGAAGCGAAGCTACTGAATTACTTGAAAATTTTGGTGCTAAAGTTTCTTCAAGTGTTTCTAAAGCTACGGATTTAGTAATCGCAGGAGAAGCAGCAGGAAGTAAACTTGAAAAAGCTAAACAGTTTAATATTAAAGTAATTAGTGAAGATGAATTTGTAGATATGATTAAAAAAGCAGAAGGAGATGAATAGAAATGAAAAAAGTAGATAAAGAAGTACTTAAAGATGCAAGTTTAAGACTTATGTTTACAATGGATGATAGTGAATATGATGTTTTACTTGATGAATTTGATACCATTACAAAACAACTTGAATTAATGGGTAAAGTAGAAGGAATAGATACTGTTACTCCTATGACTTTTCCTTTTGATGTTAGCGTAACTTATATTAGAGAAGATGAAGCATGTACTCCTTTAAAGAAAGAAGATGCATTAAAGAATGCTAAAAATATTAAAGATGGACAAATTAAGCTTCCAAAGGTTGTGGGGTAATTTATATGCATATTTTAGATTTAACTATTAAAGAAATACATGAAGCACTTAAAAATAAAAAGATTACTTCATTAGAATTAACAAAAGAAGCTATTAAAAGAGCTAAAGAAAATAAAGATAATGCTTTTGAATTAATTATTGAAGAAAAAGCATTAGCAAGAGCTGCATATATCGATTCATTGCCATTTGATGATACTAAAATCATGTGGGGTATTCCTTATGTTGCTAAAGATAATTTTTCTACTAAAGATATTGAAACTACAGCAAGTAGTAATATTTTAAATGGGTATGTTCCTTTATTTAATGCTACTGTTATTAATTTACTTGAAGAAAATGGTGCTATTTTAATTGCTAAAGCAACTTTAGATGAACTTGCAATGGGTGGAACTGGTACAAGTGGTCATAAAGGAACAACTTATAATCCTTATGATCCAACACATACTCATTTAATCGGTGGATCGAGTTGCGGGAGTGCGGTTAGTGTTTCTAGTAGCATTGTTCCTTTTGCTTTAGGAAGTGATACAGGAGATTCTGTTAGAAAACCTGCTTCTTTTAGTGGACTTGTTGGTTTTAAACCTACTTGGGGATTAATCTCTAGATTTGGTTTATTTCCATTTGCTCCAAGTTTAGATCATGTAGCATATTTTACTAGATCTGTAGAAGATGCTAGTTTAATGCTTGATATTTTAAGTAAACATGATGAAAATGATTCAACATCTTCATTTAAAGATAGACCTCAAACATATTTACCAACTAACTCAAAAATAGATGGGAAAAAGATAGGTATTTTAAAAGAAGTATATGATTCAATAGATAATAAAGTAATGAAAAAAGCTTTTGATGATTTAATGAATAACCTTAAAAAAGAAGGTGCTACAGTTGATTTTGTTTCATTACCAAAAGATTTATTAACTAGTATATATCCTGCTTATATTGTTATTAGTAGTGCTGAAGCTACAAGCAATAATGCTAATTTAGATGGTATTAAATTTGGTCCATATTATGATGGAAAGAGCTATCAAGAAGTTATGATTAACGCTAGAACTAATGGTTTTTCTAATTTAATTAAACGTAGATTTGTTTTAGGTAGTTATGCTTTAATGAGTGAAAACCAAGAAGAAGTGTTTTTAAGAGCTCAAAAAATTAGACATTTATTAGTAAATAAAGTAAATGAAATTTTTAAAGATTACGATTCTATTGTTGGTCTTGCTGGACCTACAACTGCACCTTTAATTAATGGAGCTAGTGATAAATTATCTGATACATATTTAATCGCAGATAACTATTTAGCAATTGGTAATTTTGGAGGTTTCCCTTCAATTACCTTACCTTTAGGATTTGAAAATGATTTACCATTTGGAATTAACTTTACATCTAAAGCTTATAATGAAGTTAATTTATTTAATATCGCACTTAAAGTTGAAGAATTAACAGGTTATAAAAACTTAAGTGTTGTTACAAATAAGGAGGGAAAATAATATGAATTTTGAAGCAGTTATAGGTCTTGAAATCCATGTTGAAATGAAAACTAAATCCAAGATGTTTTCATGTGCTCCTATTGATTTTAAAGCTGAACCAAATACATTAATCGCTCCTTTAGATATGGCTTTTCCTGGAACAATGCCAAGAGTTAATAAAGAAGCAGTAAAAAATGCTATTAGAGTTGCTAATGCATTACATATGGAAATAGACCATGAATTATGGTTTGATAGAAAGAATTATTTCTATTCTGATTTACCTAAAGGTTATCAAATCACTCAACAAGCTAGACCAATTGGTAAAGAAGGTTATTTAGAAATTGAAGTAAATGGCAATACTAAAAAATGTGATATTGAAAGAATACATATGGAAGAAGATACATGTATGCAACACCATTTTAGTGATTATACATTACTTGATTATAATAGAGCTGGTATCCCTTTAATTGAAATTGTTTCTAAACCTGTTTTAAGAAGTGGAATTGAAGCAAGAAAATATGTTGAAAAGATTAGGGAAATCGTTACTTTTTCTAATGTTAGTGATGGTAAGATGGAAGAAGGAAGTCTTAGATGTGACGTCAATGTTTCTATTAGACCTTATGGAAGTAGTAAATTCGGTACTAAAGTTGAAGTTAAAAATATTAACTCTTTAGCTCATATTGAAAAAGCTATTGATTTTGAAATTAAAAGACAATCTGAATTACTTTTATTAGGTAAAAAAGTTCAACAAGAAACAAGAAGATATGATGAAGCTAAAAAAGAAACAGTATTAATGAGAGTTAAAACTGAAGCTGCAGATTATAAATACTTTACAGAACCTAATATCGTTCCTATTAAATTAAGTGATGAATTTATAGATAACGCTATTAAAACATGTCCTGAATTATATGATCAAAAATATGATAGATTTAGTAAAGATTATGCATTAAATCCTACTGATATTAAGATTTTATTATCTAATGTTGATTATGCAAATTATTATGATTTATGTGCTAAACATACATCTAATTATCAAAATTTAGCTAACTTTATTATTAGTAGTGTTTTAGGTTATTTAAATAAACAAGCATTAGATATTAAAGATTTTAAAGTAGAACCTAAATACATTGCTGAACTTGTTGATTTACTTAAAAATAAAGAGATTAACTCTACTCAAGGAGCAGATATCTTTGCTAAAGTTGTTAAAGAAAATAAATCACCTATTAAGATTAAAGAAGAAACAGGTGCATCTTTAATTAGTGATGAAGCTAAAATATTATCTTTAATTCAAGAAGTTATAGCTGCAAATCCTACTTTACCAAGTGATTTTAAAGCTGGAAAAACTAGAGCTCAAGGCTTTGTCATGGGTCAAATTATGAGAAAAACTGGTGGTAAGATCGATCCAGCTGTAGCTAATAAATTAATTGTTCAAGAATTAAATAAATAATACTTGTATATTTTTAAATCTATATTATTATATTGAAGATAATTTATTTAAATTATTATTTTAGGAGTTTATAAATGAAATATAAAATTATTGTAGATAGTTCATCAAATTTAAATAAAGATTTCTTAAAAGACGAAAAAGATATCGGTTTTGATATCGCTCCTTTAACTATTAGGATTGAAGATAAAGAATATGTAGATGATGGAAGTTTAACAAGCGAAGAAGTAGTAGATTTATTAGATAATTCTAAAGGAAAAACATCTTCTTCATGTCCTTCGGTTGATAGTTTTTATTCTAGAATGAATGGAGCAGAATATTATATTGTTATTACTATTTCATCTAAATTAAGTGGTTCTTTTAATAGTGCTAATGTTGCAGCTAATATGAAAGAAGATCCATCAAAAGTATTTGTTTTAGATTCTAAACTTGTTTGTGGAGCTATGCAAATATTAGTTAGAAAAGCAGTAGAATTAATAAAAGAAAATAAATCATTTGATGAAATTAAAGAAGAATTAACTAAACAAAGAGATGATAATAAATTGTTATTTGTTTTAGATAAGTTTGATAACTTTATTAGAAATGGTAGAGTTAATAAATTAATGGGCTTTTTAGCATCTAAATTATCAATTAAACCTTTATGTTTTGGTGAAGAAGGTGAAATAAAAATAAAAGCTAAAATTAGAACATTTGCTGGAGTTATTAAAAAATTATCATCAGAAATTGGAGAAATGGTTCAAAATACAAAAGATAGAATTTGTATTATTTCTCATACTAAAAATTTAGAATATGCTAATATTTTAAAAGATTTAATCGTTAAACAATATGAGTTTAAAGATGTTATTATTGAGGATAATAAGGCATTATGTTCTTATTATGCTTTAGAGGGTGGTATTATTGTATCTTTTTAATATTTGCAAAAATGTTATAAATGGTATAAAATAAATAGCGCTACATTAAGGAGGAAACTTAGATGCTTCAATGGTATGATTACGTATTTTGGGTTATTGCTATCATTATAGTAGTTTTAAGTTTACTTACAGGTGGTAAATCTGAAGGTGCTTCTGGTGCTATTACCGGTGGTGGCTTCAACGTATTTGTTAAAACCAAAGAAAGAGGAAGTGAGCTGATTATTAGTTATTTAACCCTCGGATTTGGTATAGTGTTTTTATTCTTTGCATTACTTAGTGCTTCATTAACAAAAGGGAGCTCAGATTCAAGTGAAGAAACTGAATCAGCAATTAGAATAATTAATACTATTTCAACTTTATTATAAATTATAAGCCTTAGAAATAAGGCTTTTTTAATGCTTATATAAATATAAATGGTACAATCTTAGGAATGTGTTTAAAAAATAATGATGTAATCGATATTTTTTTCTTTTGTATTTTTAGTTAAAAATAACTTTAAAAATAATGTTTTTACACTGTCAAAGAAATGAGCATTTTTAATTCTTAAATATTATTTTATATGATAAAATAATTACATATGGAAAATATTAAAGAATACGTAAAAAATAAAAAAGAAAATATTAAGAATTTTATTAATGAAAACAACATTAAATTATGTTTAGGTATTGTGCAAGTTAATAAAGATCCTGCTAGTAATGCTTATATTAAAGGAAAGATTAAAGATTGTATTGAATGTGGGATCGAATATAAATTATTTGAACTTGATGAAACAATAAGTGAAGATGAATTATTATCTTTTATTGATAAATTAAATAAAGATGATTCTATATCTGGATTTATCGTTCAAATGCCTTTACCTAAACAAATCGATGAAGAAAAAGTTAAACAAGCTGTTATTAAAGAAAAAGATGTAGATGGATTTAATCCTTTATCTAAATTTGCTCCAGCTACTCCAAAAGGAATATTAACTTATTTAGAAGATAATAACTTTGATTTTAATGGTAAAAATGCTGTAGTTTTAGGAAGAAGCAATATCGTAGGGAAACCAATGCATGATTTATTATTAGCTAAAAATATGAATGTTACAGTTTTGCATTCTAAAACTAGTGAAGAAGATAAGAAATTTTATATCGAACATGCTGATTTAATAGTAGTAGCGATTGGTAAAAAATATTTCTTAGATAATAGATATAACTTTAAAGAAAATTGTATTGTTATGGATGTAGGTATTAATAGAGATGTTGATAATCATTTATATGGTGATTGTATCCCTGATTTAAATGTTAAATTTGTTTCTCCAGTTCCTGGAGGAGTAGGGCTATTAACTAGACTTGCATTAACATTAAATTTATTAGAAACATTAAATAAGTAAGGTAATTTTATGAGAGAAGAAATTAAAACATATAGTGGAATATCTATTGGATATATTGAAGATAGAGGAAATGAGCTTTATGCTTATGAATGGAATGGAAGATATTTAGGTAAATATGATAAAAGAAACGATACAACTTATTCTAGTAATGGAATGGGTATCGCAAGAGGAAATATATTATCTGCATTAATTTGGGAAAAGAGGTAGAAAGATGGAATTTAGTATTGGAAAAGTAGAAACATTTGGTATAGATTTTGCTATTAAAGCTAGTGGAAATCCTATGAGAACAGCTTTTAATAGAAATGAAGTTGATGAAAAAGATTTAAAAAGAGCTAAGATGCTTGGATCTACAAAAAATGGTGAAGGACATGATAATTATTTAAAAGGTTGTATTGTTGAATTTGATGTTACTGCTCCTTTATATTGGTGGAAAGAAGCTCAAAGATATCATTGGTTTGATTTTGTTTCATCTCAATCAACAATGCATTGTTTATTAAAATTTGATTTAGAAAATCAATGTGTTAGTGAAACTAATAAAGAAATTATTAAAGTTTTAGAAAAAATTAAAGATGAATATAATGCAATTCCTGAAGAGAACAAAGAAGAAAAGAAAGCTAAATGGAGAGAACTTGTAGCTTCAACTCCTTGTGGATTCTGTTTAGGTGCTACAATGGTTACAAATTATCAACAATTAAAAACAATGTACAAACAAAGAAGATTCCATAAATTAAGTGAATGGCATAAGTTCTGTGATTGGCTAGAAACTTTACCTCATTTTATGGAATTAACAGGACTTGAAAATTTTAAAAATAATCCTCAACAATAAACAAAAATAAAAAGGCTTTAAAGCCTTTTTTTAATTAGACATTAAATTTACTTTGTCATTATTCCATGAATAAGTAAATTTTGAACAAGTGCATGATAACATTGTTTCATCAAGCCAATCAGATTCGTGAATTACGAAGTATATTTCTTTTTTAGTGTTATCTTTAGGAAACATAGTTTCTAAATCTACATCAATTTGAAATTCAATTGGACTATATTCATCACCATTTTTATTAGCAGTTATAGTATTCTTTTTAAATTCATATAAAGTAGTTTCGCTATAATTAGTTGAATTATATGGATCTTCATGTGAATATGAAAATATTAAATCATGTTTAATATCAGCATTAGATTTAATATCTAAATGACCATTTAATTTAAAATCTTTATCTAATTCAGTATATACTGTAAAAGTTAAATTTAAAGTCTCGCTATTAAATGGAAGAACTGTATCGATTCTACTAGCTCCTCCACAACTTGTTAATAATGATATAGAAGCTAAACTTAATAAAAATAATTTTTTGTTTTTCATATATATTTACTCCTTATTTTTTATCATCAACAACTTCAGCATCGATTACATTGTTATCGAATAATGTAGGTTGATCTTTATTTTCTTCATTAATATTGTCATTAGGAAGAGCTTTAATTTCTTCTTTATTTTCTTCTTTAACATCTTGAGTTTTAACTTTTTTAGCTCTAACTTTCTTTTCTCTTTTAACAGGTTTAGTTTCAACATTTTTCTTATTTTTATCACCAAATAAAGTAACAATAATAAAACCTGCACCTAAAATAATAAATGTTATACCTACTAAAATATTAATAAATTGAATACCAGAATTATTATTGTTTTTATCTTGGCAATCAAGTACTAAAATAGTGATACCAAAAGCTAACATAATAGCTATAATAATTGAATATATAACACCTCTTTTAATATCTTTAATCTTATAACAAATAACATCTTCAACAATTAAAGCAACAGATAAAACCAATAATGTTAAACTTAAAATCTTAGGAAGAGTAGTGGTTAATAATTCTGGATTTATATATAACATAATACCTAATGCAGTTACAAGTGATCCAGATATAACATCAAAACTTAATACACCCTTTTTAAGCATAAATGATAAACAAATAGAAAATAAACCAAAAATAATAAATACTGTACCTACACAATAACTAATAGCTTTACTAAAACCTTCATTATTATATAAACAGATAAATAAAATACCTAAAGCAGTAATAATAGCTCCTTCAAATACTTTTATGGCTTTTTCTAAAATTCTTAATCTTTTTTCATCCATAAAATTAAAATCTCCTTAAATCTTTTTAATTATAATATAATTAATAATGAAAT
>CAVDQJ010000116.1:0-11822 GCA_963611005.1 bacterium
CCTTCAAGTAGTGCAAAAATTTTGTTAGAAAAATTAAAAAATACAAACATTTAGTAAAATCTTTCAAATTTTATAGTCCTTTTTCTTTACTAGATTATAAATCTAGTATATAATTTAAAAGTAATTTTTTTGAAAGGATGAAATAAAAATGTCAGAAAAAGCAATTAATAAAGGCCAAGGTATCTATGAAGTTAAGTCTTCAATCAGTGGTAAAGAATGGAAAGACGCTCAAGATAAGGCTTTAAAAAAGTTAGTTAAAAATGTCCAAATTAAAGGATTTAGAAAAGGAAACGCTCCTTTAGAATTAGCTAAAGAACACATTAACCCAACAGAATTAATGGATGAAAGTATCAATACAGCTTTACAACCAATGTTTGAAAAAGCTTTAAAAGAAAACAACTTAAGACCATTTACATCTCCAAGCGTTAATGTTACAAAATTAACAGATGATGAATTAGAAGTAGTATTCACAATCACAGTTGTCCCAGAAGTTAAATTAGGACAATACAAAGATATTCATTTAAAACAAGAATCTCCAAAAGTTTCAAAAGAAGAATTAAAAGCTTCAGTTGAAAAATTATTAGAAGATAACAGTGAATTAGTTTTAAGTGAAGAACCAGCAAAATTAGGCGATACAGTTATCTTTGATTTTAAAGGTTATATCGATGGAAAAGAATTTGAAGGCGGAAGCGCTGATAACTATTCATTAGTTTTAGGTTCAAATTCATTTGTTCCTGGTTTTGAAGATCAATTAGTTGGTGTCACTCCAGAAACTAAAAAAGATGTCGCAATTAAATTCCCAGAACAATATGTTAAAGATTTAGCTGGAAAAGATGCTAAATTCGTCTGTATGATTCATGAAGTTAAAACAAAGAAAGTTCCTGAATTAAACGATGAATTCGCAGCTTCATTAGAAATTAGTGGTGTTTCAACTGTAAAAGAACTTGAAAAACATCAAGAAGAAACATTATTAGCTAGTAAAGCACGTGAATCAAAGAATGCTTATTTACAAGAAGTTATCGATACAATTTGCAAAAATAGTGAAGTAGTTATCGCTGATGCTGTTTTAGAAAATGAAGCTAGAGCAAGTATTGAAAGAACAAAACAACAAATCGAACAAAACGGTTTAACATATCAACAATATCTTGAAATCTTAGGTTTAACTGAAGAAAAATTATTAGAAACAGCTAAAGAAAATGCTAAAAACGAACTTACATCAATGGTCGTTTTAGATAAGATTGCTGAAACAGAAAACTTAATCGTTACAAGAAAAGAATTAGATGCTTTCTATGAAAATACAGCTAAAATGTATAATCAAAAAGTTGAAGATGTTAAAAAGATTTATGCTTCTCAAGAAAGAAACATTGCTACAAATCTTTTAAATCAAAAGATTGTCAACTTCCTTGAAGCTAACAACGCTCCATTAGGTGCTGAAGTTAAAAAAGAAGCAAAAGTTGCAAAAGCAGAAAAAGAACCAGCTAAAAAAGAAGCTAGTAAAAAAACAACAGCTAAAAAAGCTACAACAAAGAAGGCTAAAGCTGAATAGTTAATTATCTTATAAAAAGGATTTTAAATAATGGAATTTAAACCAAATGTAGTTTTTAAAATACCTGTAATAGTTACAAAGGGGGCAGTTATCTACCCTCTTTCTAACATAACATTATCTGTTGAAAGAAACTTTTCTATCAATTCTTTTAATGATGCTAAAGATAATTATGAATCTTATTGTGTTCTTGTAACTCAAAAAGATCCATCTTTAGAAGTAGTTAAAGATGTTAAAGATGTTGCAAGTTATGGAACATTATGTAGAATTAATTCATTTCAAAATTTAAAAGGTAATGGTTATAGAGCTCTTTTTAATGGATTAGAAAGAGTAAAAATTTCTAATATTTATTTAGAAAGCGAAATTATTTATGTTGAAGGCGCAATTGAAGAAGACATTCAAGGCGATGAAAGAGTAGAAAAAGCTTTAGTTAAAAAGATTTTCGAACAAATTTCATCTGGAGAATATAACATTTCATTTAAAAGAAATGATAAAGATTTGATGAACAAATTATCTTCAGGGATAAGTGGAGCTCAATTATCTTATGTAATGTCTGATTTATGTCAATTTTCAATTGATCAAAAAGTTGAAATTTTATCAACTGCTGATATAAATAAAAGACTTGAAATTATTTTAACTGACTTATCTTATGTTAAAGAATCAATTGAACTCGAAGCAAAAATTGATGATATGGTTCGTAAATCAGCTGAAAAGAGTCAAAAAGAATATATTTTAAGAGAAAAAATGAGAGCAATCGCTAAAGAACTTGGTGATGTCGATGTAGATTATGAAGCAGATTGCTTAAAAAAACTTGATGAAAATCCTTATCCTGAAGAAGTTAAAGATAAAGTTAAGTCTGAATTAAAAAGATATAAAACTATGCCTCAAGGTGCTCTTGAAGGCAGTTTAATTAAAGATTATATCGATACTGTTTTTTCAATCCCATGGTTTGAAAAAACAATAGATAATGATAATATCAAAAACGTTAAAAAAGTTTTAGATGAAGATCATTATGGTCTTAAAAAAGTTAAAGAAAGAATTTTAGAATATCTTGCTGTTAAAGCAATAAACGGTAATTTAAAAGCTCCTATTTTATGTTTTTATGGACCTCCAGGATGTGGTAAAACTAGTTTATGTAGAAGTATCGCTAGAGCATTAGATAGAAAATTTATTAAATGTTCTTTAGGCGGAGTTAATGACGAAGCTGAAATTAGAGGACATAGAAGAACTTATGTTGGATCTCGTCCAGGAAGAATTATTTCTTCTTTAAAGAAAGTTAAAGTTAATAATCCTGTATTTTTACTCGATGAAATCGATAAAATCGGTGCTAACAACTTTAAAGGTGATCCAAGTAGTGCTTTACTTGAAGTATTAGATCCTGAACAAAATTTTGCATTTAATGATAATTATTTAGAAATTAATTATGATTTAAGTAATGTATTATTTATTTGTACAGCTAATGATTTAAGTAATATTCCTGGTCCATTGATGGATAGACTTGAATTAATCGAAGTTGATTCTTATACATTATTAGATAAAGTTCATATCGCAAATGATTTCTTAATTAAAAAAGAACTTAAAAATAATGGTTTAACTGCTGATCAAGTAGAATTTTCTAACGAAGCAATCGAATATATCATCGAAAGATATACTAAAGAAAGCGGTGTTAGAGATTTAGAAAGAAAGATAGCCTCTGTTTTAAGAAAAGTTGTCGTCAATGTTTTAGAGGGCAAAATTAAAGAGAAAATTACATTAACTATAAAAGATATAGTTAAATATTTAGGTGTTGAAGATTTTGATCCTACAACAAAAGAAAAAGGAAAAGAAATCGGAGTAGTCACTGGATTAGCATGGACTCCTTATGGAGGCGATATACTTCCAATTGAGGTTACATATTTCCCTGGTAAAGGTGGAATATTATTAACTGGAAAACTCGGTGATGTCATGAAAGAAAGCTGTGAAATCGCTTTAGATTTCGTTAAGGCTAATGCTAAAAAATATGGCGTAGATTCGAATATTTTTAAAGAAAATGATATTCATATTCACGTTCCTGAAGGAGCTGTTAGTAAAGATGGCCCAAGTGCAGGATGTGCTATAACTTGTGCAATTGTTAGTGCTTTAACTAAAAAACCAGTAAGTGGAGATATAGCTATGACTGGTGAAGTTACTTTAAGAGGTAAAAGTTTAGCAATCGGTGGATTAAGAGAAAAATCATTAGCAGCTTTACGTAGCGGAATTAAAACTATTTTTGTTCCTTATGATAATAAAAAGACAGTTAGTGAATTACCTAAAGAAATTAGAAATAATTTAGAAATCAAATACATGAAAAATGTTGATGATGCATTAAAGGTTATTTTTTAAATGGAAAGTTACTATAAAAAAGCTAGTTTTGTAAAGTCGATTACCGACGTTAATGAAGCACCTTCAAGGTTACCTGAGGTGCTTTTTGTCGGTAAAAGTAATGTTGGAAAATCAAGCATTATAAATGCTTTAACCAACAATTCAAAATTAGCTTTTACTAGTAAAAAACCAGGACACACTCGACTTTTAAACTATTTTTTAATCGATGATAGTTTTTATTTTGTCGATTCTCCAGGATATGGATATAGCGCTAAAAAAGATTTAGACTATGAATTTTATGGCGATATGCTTGAAAAATATTTTGATAACAATAAATATTTAAAATTAGTAGTGTTTTTACTTGATAGTAGACATTTACCAACTGATGATGATTATGATTTTTATAAATTTTTATTATCTTTTAACTATAATTTTGTTATAGCATTAACAAAATGTGACAAATTAAATCAATCAGAAAAAAGTAAAATTTATAAAAATCTTAAAGAAAAATTGGATTTAGATAAAGATAAGAATTTAATTTTATTAACAAGTAGTAAAGATTCAAGATCAATATTGTTATTAAAAGAGACTATTAATCATTTTATAAAGGAGTAGATTATGGAATTAGAAAAGAGATACGATTTTAAAAAGATTGAAGAAAACCGTTATGAAACTTGGAAAAGTAATGGCTATTTTAAATGTGGTGATGTAACAAAACCAAGATTTTCTATTGTTTTACCTCCTCCAAATGTTACTGGAAAACTTCATATTGGTCACGCAATTGATACTACAATTCAAGATATTACTATTAGATATAAAAAAGCTAAAGGATTCGATTGTTTGTATCTTCCTGGATGTGATCATGCAGGAATTGCTACTCAAGCAAAAGTAGATGCTAGACTTAAAGAAGAAGGAATTTCTCGTTTTGATATAGGTAGAGAAGAATTCTTAAAAAGAGCATTTGAATGGAAAGACGAATATAGCGAAATAATTCATAATCAATGGGCAAAAATGGGTTTAGCTTTAGATTATTCTAAAGAAAGATTTACTCTTGATGAAGGCTTCCAAAAGGCAGTTTATAAAGTATTTAAAGATATGTATGATTCTGGCCTTATTTATAGAGGTGAAAGAATCGTTAATTATGATCCTGTAATGCGTACTGCTTTAAGTAATATTGAAGTTATATATAAAGATGATGAAGGTGAATTTTTCTATTTTAAATATCATTTTAAAGATGATAAAGATAAATTTTTAACTATTGCTACAACAAGACCTGAAACAATGTTTGGAGATACATGTATTGTTGTTAATCCAAAAGATAAAAGATATAAAGATATAGTAGGAAAAATCGTTATAAATCCTGCAAATGGTGATGAATTACCTGTTATTGCTGATGAATATGTAGATATTGAATTTGGAACAGGTGCTATGAAATGTACTCCAGCTCATGATCCAAATGACTTTATTATTGGTCAAAAATATCATTTCCCTCATCCAATTATTATGAATGTTGACGGAACTATGACTAAAGATTGTGGTAAATATGCTAATATGGACCGCTATGAATGTAGAAAAGCTTTAGTAGAAGATATTAAAAATAATGGCGATTTAATCAAGATTGAAAAGACAATACATAAAGTTGGACATTCTGAAAGAAGTGATGCAGTAGTTGAACCAATTTTATCAAAGCAATGGTTTGTTAAAATGAAGCCTCTTGCTGATATGGTTTTGTCTAATCAAAATGGTAAAGATAAAGTTAATTTTTATCCAAAAAGATTTGAAAAAGTATTAACACGTTGGATGAGTAATTGTGATGATTGGTGTATATCAAGACAATTATGGTGGGGTCATAGAATACCAGTATATTACTCAAAATCTACTAATAAAATACTAGTTTCCGACCATATGCCTGATAATAGTGGTGATTGGTATCAAGATGAAGATGTTTTAGATACATGGTTCTCAAGTGCTTTATGGACTTTCGCTACTTTAGGTTGGCCTACAAAAACCGAAGCTTTAGAAAGATATTTCCCAGTAGATTTAATGGTTACTGGTTATGATATTATTTTCTTCTGGGTTGCTAGAATGTATTTCCAAGGTATGCAATTTATGCATAAAGCTCCTTTTAAAGGTGTTTTAATTCATGGTATTGTAAGAGACAATAAAGGTAGAAAAATGTCAAAATCATTAGGAAATGGTGTAGATCCTATTGATGTTATCAATAATTATGGTGCTGATAGTTTAAGATATTTCCTTGCAACAACAGCTACTCCTGGTCAAGATATGCGTTATGATGAAGAAAAAGTTAAATCAAGCAATAATTATCTTAATAAGATTTGGAATAGTGCTAGATATATTTTAATGAATATACCTGATAGCTATGAATTTAATGAAATAGATACTAAAAAACTCGATTTAATCGATAAATCTATTCTTTATAAGCTTAATAAAACTATTAAAGGCGTTACAAAATATATGGATAAATATGAATATGGAATTGCTAGTAGCATTCTTTATAATTTTGTTTACGATGATTTTTGTAGTGTATACCTTGAATATAGTAAAGTAAGTCTTCAAGGTGATGAAAATAAAGAACATACATATTACACATTATTAACTGTATTAAAAGCTATAGTTATGATGATTTATCCATTCTCTCCATTTATCAGTGAAGAAATTTATTTAAATATTAAAAAACATAAAGATTCTATTATGCTTGAAAGCTATCCTGAAGTTAACAAGAAGTTTAACTTTAAAAAAGCTGAAGATGAAGTTGAAAAATTAAAGAAATCAATTGAAAGTGTTAGAAGTTATAAAGTTGATAATAAATTAGCTCCAAACGCAAAAGTAGATATCAAAATTTTAGGAAATGGTTTTAATAAAGAATTAACTCCATATTTAACTCGTTTTGCATTTGCTAATAGTGTTGAATTTATTGTTGAACCTATAAAAGCAACATGTTTTGTTATTGATACATTTAGTTTATATATTGTTGATAATGTCGATAAAAAGGGAGTTTTAGAGAATTTAAATAAACAAAAAGCTGATTTAGAAAACGAGATTAAACGTAGTGAAGGTTTATTAAATAATCAAAACTTCTTAGCAAAAGCTCCTAAAGCTAAAATTGATGCTGAAACTGAAAAATATAAAAAATATAAAGCTCAATTAGAAGATATTTTAAATAAATTAAAATCTTTATAATAATTTTATTAATCTCCTTACGTCTTGTATAGTGAAGGAGGTTAATATATGGAAAGAATTCCGTTAACAGAAGAAGAACTTAATAATACAAAACCTGGTGAAGCCATAACTTTAGCAGGAGTTATTGCGATAATGGCAATAGGTGTTATCGCTGTTATTATTTATAAGTTATTTGTAAAAGATACAGGAAAAGTTAAATTTCCTGGTGGATATTCTTTTGAACGGAAATAATGGCAAAAATAAAAGATATTTTTCTTGAGGATAGGCCTAGAGAACAGGCAAAAGAAAAAGGAATAGGATCTTTAAATAATGCTCAATTATTAGCTTTAATAATTAGTAGTGGAGTTAAGGGTCATAGTTGTTTAGATATATCTAACGACTTACTTAATAAATATAGTTATTTACCTTTATTTTTGAGTTTAAATGAAAAAGATTTAATGCAATTTAAAGGATTGAATACAGCTCAAATTTATCGATTATTAGCGGTTTGTGAACTTAATAAACGAATAAATAAAGCTTTGAATAATAATTATAATAAAAATGAATATATTCCTTTAAAAA
This sequence comes from bacterium, assembly GCA_963611005.1. Classification (GTDB taxonomy): domain Bacteria; phylum Bacillota_I; class Bacilli_A; order RFN20; family CAG-826; genus Onthovivens. Next base: position 7,646 of record CAVDQJ010000116.1, read on the forward strand.
TCGTCTCTGAATTCGCTTATTTAAATAGTTCTCTTGAAGAAAAAATGTTATTTGTCTTATATAAAAAGTTTAAAAGAATAAAAGTAGAAGAGTTTAGTTGTTATAGTGAAAGTTTTTTAAAGATTTCATTAGCAAATTTCATCAGTAAAGTTAAATATGAAGGTGCAGATCAACTCGTTTTAATTCATAATCATATAAATGAAAGCTCATCTCCTAGTAATGAAGATATCTTATCAACATACATATTACAAAACAGTTTAAAAGGTAGTAAAATTAAGTTGTTAGATCATATTATCATCGCTAAAGACAGTTATTTTTCATTTAATGAAGAAAAAATGATTTATTAGTTTGACAATAGATATTAAAAATATTATAATTTTTAACGTTGTAACTCGTTATTGACTACAACCGCATTAAAAAGGTTTTAAAACTAATCAAATTAGTACCTTAAGAGCGAGTAATTATTTTAATAAGGAGGGCTTGGTATGTACGCTATAATTTTAAGTGGTGGAAAGCAACTCAAAGTCGAAGTTGGACAAAAAATTTATGTTGAAAAATTAGATGTTGAAGTTGGAAAAGAATATACTTTCAAAGATGTCCTTTTAATTGGAGATAAAACAGTTAAAGCTGGTAATCCAACAATTGAAGGTGCCACTGTCGTTGCTAAGGTTGAAAAACAAGGTTTAGGTAAAAAGTTAAGAGTTTATAAATATAAAGCAAAAGCTAATTACCGTAAAACACTTGGTCATAGACAACCATATACTTGTTTAACTATTGTTTCTATTAACGCATAATGGTTAATATAGTATTTTATTTAGATAAAGGTGATTATTGTGGTTTTTCTTCAATAGGTCACGCTGGGTTTGATAGTTGTGGTAAAGATATAGTTTGTTCAGCGATTAGTAGTGTAATTGTTGGAGGAATGAATGCATTAGAAAATATCGATAGTTTCGATGTTAAAATTGAAGCAGGAAATGTTAAATGCATGAAAAAAGATAATTGTATCATTACAGATAACGATAAAATCGTACTTAAAACTATCAGAATTCAACTTGAATCTATTAAGGAAAGTAAACCTAAGAATATCTCGATTAGAGAAGAAAGGATTTAGAGTATATGAAATTAAATTTTAAACTTAATTTACAATTATTCGCTTCCCATAAGGGTGTCGGTAGTACTAAAAACGGACGTGATAGTGCTGGTCGTAGACTTGGTGTTAAAGTAGGCGATGGACAATTTTGTAAAGCTGGTGCAATTATTTATAGACAACGTGGTACAAAAATTTATCCAGGGGTTAATACAAAACTTGGAAAAGATGATACAATTTTTGCTACTAAAGAAGGAATTGTTAAATTCGAAAGAGTTGGCAAAAACAAAAAACGCGTAAGTGTATATTAATCAAGTAAGCCACCTGCTTTAAGTAGGTGGCTTTTATTTAAATTAAGGCAAATTATGTTTATTGATAGAGTTATATTAGATTGTAGAAGTGGAAAAGGTGGCGATGGTCGTCTTTCTTTTCTTCATGAAAAAAATAGACCAAATGGTGGTCCAGATGGTGGAAATGGTGGTAGAGGAGGCTCAATTTATTTAAGAGCATCTAGTAAAACTACAACCCTTGTAAACTATAGACATTCAAAAGCTTTTTTTGCAGATAATGGTGAAGATGGTGACATCAAAAATCTTTATGGTAGAAAAGGTGAAGATATGTATATTGATTTACCAATTGGTAGTGTTGTTTTTGAAAAAGAAACACATAAATTTATTGTAGATTTAAATGAAGATGGAAAAACGTATCTTATTTGCAAAGGCGGAAGAGGCGGAAGAGGAAACGCTTGTTTTAAGAATTCAAGAAACAAAGCTCCTAAAATCGCTGAAAATGGTCTTCCTGGCGAAAGAAAAACGATCATTGTCGAATTAAAATTACTTGCTGATGTAGGTATTATTGGACTTCCTAGTGTAGGAAAGTCTACCTTTATTTCTTGTGTATCTAATTGTAAAGCTGAAATTGGTGATTATGATTTTACAACAATTATCCCAAATTTAGGTGTTACTTATTTAGATGATGGAAGAAGTTTTGTTTTAGCAGATATGCCTGGATTAATTAAAGGTGCATATTTAGGAAAAGGTTTAGGTTTAACTTTTTTACGTCATATTGAAAGAACAAGAGTTTTAATTCATCTTGTCGATATGTCAAGTGATAGAAATCCTCTTGACGACTATAAGGTTATAAGAAACGAATTAAAACAATATGGAATGCATTTAATCGATCGTCCTGAAATTGTTGTAGCTAGTAAAGTTGATAGTGATGAAGCAATTGAAAAATTTAAAAAATTCAAAGCTAGTATGAAGAGAAAAAATATTGATGTAATCGATATTTCTTCATTAACTGATCATAACTTAAAATTAGTTTTATATAAAGCTGCAGATCTATTAAAAGATAGTAAAATTTATCCAGTTTATGATGAAGAAGACGAAGAAGAAGTTTACGATTTAAGAAAAGAAAATGATATCTTTAAGATTGTTAAAGAAAACGATTCAACATATAGAATTATTGGAGATAGAGTTTTAAGAACATATCATTTAATAAATATTAGCGAAGATGAAGGTATGATGAAACTTATCAAATATCTTAATGATATTGGAATCGAAAAAGAACTTGCTAAAATGGGTGCTAAAAACGGAGACACTGTAATTTTAGATGATTTTGAATTTGAATATTTTGCCTAATTTTCTAAAAATATTTAATGTATGAATATTTAATTGGAAAAATTAAAAATATTGAAAAAAATGTCGTTACAATCGAAGTGAATAACATTGGATATAATGTTATTGTAGGTGATAAAAATAAATATAAACTTGAAGAAGAATATAAAATTTTTATTATGGATTTAATTAAAGATAATTCTGAAATTAATCTTTATGGATTTAATGAATTTAAGGAATTATCTCTTTTTAAAATGCTATTAACTGTAAATGGTATTGGACCTAAAAGTGCGTTACAGATTATAAATAATTCAAATTTTGATCAACTTGTTTGTTTTATTAAAAATAAAAATGTAGCTGAAATAAATAAAATAAGTGGTGTGATGAATAAAGGCAATATTATTTGTTATGAATTAAGAAATAAAATTAAAAAATTTGATATTGAATTATTTGAATATAACGATGCAGTTTTAGCGCTTAAACAATTGGGTTATAAAGATAACGAAATAACATTGGCTTTAAGTAAAATCGAGTCTAATTTAGATTTAAATTCAGCTATTTATAAAATGATTGGAGTGATTAATGATGCTAGAAGCCAATAACCCATTAAGACCTTATGATTTTAACGATTTTATCGGACAAAAAGATATAATTGAACAACTAAAAATTTATATTTTTAGTGCTAAAAAAAGAGAGTGTTGTTTAGATCATATTTTGTTTTATGGCCCTCCTGGTTTAGGCAAAACTAGTTTGGCTTATATAATCGCTCATGAATTAGATGTTAATATAAAAATTATAAGTGCACCAAGTTTAGAAAATATAAGCGATTTAGTGTCTTTAGTGACGTCATTAAAACCTGGAGATGTTCTATTTATCGATGAAATTCATAGGCTTGATAAAAAATTAGAAGAGACTTTATATAGTGTTTTAGAAGATTTTAAATTAAATATAACTTTTAAAAGTAATGATGAAACAAAAATAATAAATTTAGATGTTCCTCCCTTTACTCTAATAGGTGCAACAACTCAAATAGGCTTAATTTCTTCTCCATTAAGAGATCGTTTTTCTATTAATTTAAAATTTGAATATTATACAAATGATGAATTGGCGATTATTATTAAAAATAATGCTTTAAAATTTGGATATAACATTGGAATTAATGAATGTATTGAAATAGCTAAAAGAAGTAGAATGACACCAAGAGTTAGCAACAATTTATTAAAAAGAGTGCTGGATTATTCTTTGTACAAAAAGATTAAAAATATCGATAAAAACGTGTTAAAAGATTGTTTTACATTATTAAAAATTGATGATGATGGTTTAACGCAAGAAGATAGAAATATATTGATATCGATGTATTTACATTTTAAAAATACTCCAGTTTCTTTGGAAGCAATCTCAAATTATGTTGGAAATGATTCAAATAGCATCAAAGAAGTTAATGAAAATTTTTTGATTATGAACGGGTATATTG
>CAVDQJ010000117.1:0-5470 GCA_963611005.1 bacterium
AAATTTAATTGTACATTTTATAAATATCAGAATAATTTACTTTTATAAAATTTTCTAACTTGCTTAAAGCATTTTTAATATGTTTATAAGCTGTTTGATAACTAATTTTAAATTCGATTGCGATTTCTTTAATATTATGTGAATTTAAAAATAATATTATTATTCCTTTTTCTTTTAATGTTAATTTAGCTTTGTTTAAAACGATAGAATTATTATAAATCTCATCTTGCATTACTACATTTCTTAAATCTCCATTTTCTTTAGGAATATAGTTTTTACTAGCTAAAATAATTTCACCATTATATTCATCAGAATCCAAAGAAATTATATTTTTATATACGCTTCTATTGCCTCTAGTAAGATATCTAATTTCATTTTGAACTGCTTTTAAATAATAAAATCTACAAACATTTTCAAAATCATAAACTTCATCTAAGTTTAATTTTTCGAATAATGTAAATAATACTTCTACTACAAGATCTTCTAAATCTTGATAGTTTATACCTAATTTTTTAACATTTGGATAAAAACCATTAATTAAAGGTCTACAAATGTTATATAAATGAGTTAAGATACTTTTTTGAGCATCTTTATCACCGAATTTAGCTTTTTTAAATAATTCAATTAATTCCTTATCTTTTTCCATAATACTCCATATCAATTATCGATTACGAATTTGATATAGAGCAATTGAACAAGCCACGCTAGCGTTTAAGCAATCTACATGACCTGTCATAGGGATTTTACAAATCATATCACAGTTTTCTTTAACTAATCTTGAAATTCCAAATCCTTCACTTCCTACAACAACACACAATGGACAATTAGCAGGAATATCTTTTAAAGTATTTTCACTTCCACCATCTAATCCAATAATCCAGAAACCTTCTTTTTTAAGTTTGATTATTGTTTGAGTTAAATTAGTAACTTGTACGCAATTTACATAATTAATTGCACCGGTTGAAACTTTAGCAACTGTTTCATTTAATTTAACTTGACCATTACTTTTAAAAATTACTCCATCGATTGAGAAAGCATCACCACTTCTTAATACTGCACCTAAATTATGTGGATCATTTAATTCATCTAACATAACTAATAAAGGATTTTTAACATTTTTAATTTTATCTAATAAATTATCAAAAGATAAAACTTCTTTAGTTTTAACAAAACCAACCACGCCTTGATGTAATGCGTGATGTGATATCTTATCAAGTTCGCTTTTTTCAACAAAAAATACATCGACACCACTTTTTTTAGCTTCTTCAAGAATTTTATTATTTGAGTACCCCTTTGCTAAATAAAGTTTTTTAACACTACCAAGTTTCAATGAACTCATCACAGTGTTAGTACCATATATAATATCCATATTCAATACCCCTTTTTTAATTTTTTTTAATAAAAAGCCTATAAAAGGCTCTTTTAAATTTTTGCTAGATATATATTAAAATATATCTAGCTAAAAATTGATGATTTAATGCAAAATTTTAACTTCGATTGGATTGCAAGCAATGCTAACTTGACTTAAATAATTGTTAATTTTATCTTTTTCTAAACATGCGATTTTAAAGACAACTCTAACATAATTTACTCCGTCTTGTCTAACCATTGATGAAGAAATATCTTTAATTGTAATATTCATCTTTTCAGAAATATCTAAAATTTTTGATAATACAGGAACATCTTCTTTTACAACTACCATTACATTACTATTCTTTTTACTTGCTAATAATTCAAATTTAGAGAATAAAGTTAAACATAATATAGCGATAACTGTAGTTAATATAGCGATAACAAAATAACCTTCACCACAACACATTCCTACAGCCATAGTTACCCAAATCGATGCAGCAGTCGTTAATCCTTTAACATTGAATCCGTTTTGAATAATGCTACCTGCACCTAAAAAACCAATTCCAGTAACACCAGCTGCAGCAAATCTCATCGGATCTCTTGTTGCACCATTACTTAATCCATAAACCGATAAAATCATAATTAAAGAGCTACCTAAACCGATTAAAATATGAGTTCTAAAACCAGCAGCGTGTCCATTAATTTCTCTTTGAAAACCAATACAACCACAGAAAAATGTTGCAGTTAATAAAGATAAGATAATTAATATTGTATTGCTTAAAACAGGAGAAACAGCTCCATTAAAACCAGTATTAAACCACTCAACAATATAGCCATCAATTGTATTAGACCAATTAGCTGATGAGCTACTTGTAGTGGCATCTGCAAGTATATTTAAAAACGACATATTATACTCCTCCTTAAATTATTTTTAATTCTATAAGTTTATTTCTTAAAGCATCACTTTTTTCAAAATCTTTATTTTGTTTTGCTTCAATATAATTATTATACATTAAAACCTCATCATTTGAAAACTCTTTATACCTGAAATGTAAGCCTAAAATCCATAAAATGTCATTTAAAGCATTGAATAAATCATTAATAGCTTTAAAGTCATATTCTTTAACTCTAATTAAAGCGTTTGCTTGTTTAATTAAATCAAGTAAATAAGTCACACCATTACTAATATTCATATCATTTGCTAAATATTCTAAAAATGGTTTAACTAATTCACTATCTACTTTTTCATATTTTTTATTCATTCCTAAAATTAAATTGAGTTGTTTATAACAATTAGAAACCTTTGCAAGAATTGATTGAGTATCTTGTATTGTTTTATCACTTAAATTAATAATGCTTCTATAAGGTGCATTTAATAAGAATAATCTTAAAACATCACTGCCATATTCATTTATTGCATCTTTTGCTAAAATAACATTTCCTAAGGATTTTGACATCTTATCACCATTTATATTCATCATAGCATTATGAACCCAATAATGAGCTATTTTATTTTGATGCATTGCTTCAGCTTGAGCAATTTCGTTTTCATGATGAGGGAATTTTAAATCCATACCACCACCGTGAATATCAATTTCACCATTAAATATTGAGTCGATCATTACACAACATTCTGTATGCCAACCAGGTCTACCTAAACACCATTTAGTATCCCATTTAATACCTTTTTCAGTCTTTTTCCATAATAAGAAATCTAAGCTACATTTCTTTTTATTGTTTTCTTCAATACGAGCACCTGAAATTAAATCATCAATATTTACTTTTGATAAACATCCATAATCACCAACTGATTTAACATCAAAAAATACTTCTCCATCAATTACATATGCATTTCCTTTATCAACTAATCCATCGATATAAGAAATAATTTTATCCATATATTCTGTAACTCTAGGATTTTTGTATGCAGGTAAAACATTTAATGAATTTAAACATTCTCTATATCTAGCAATATATCTTTCACTAATCTCTTTTTCATTAGTTCCTTCTTGAATTGCTTTATTAATAATTTTATCATCTACATCGGTATAGTTACTTACAAATTTAACATTATAACCAACAAAAGTAAAGAAACGACATAATGTATCAAAAAAGACAACTGGTCTCATATTTCCTACATGAGGATCATTATAAACAGTTGGACCACAAACATAAATTTTTAATTCATTTTCTTTAATTGGTACAAATTTTTCTATTTTATTTGTCAAAGAGTTATAAAGCTTAATTTCCATATTTCTAACCTCTAATAAAATTATAACACTTTTCAGGTAAAATACTAAACTTTTACTATACTTTTTAGTTTATATTAAACTAAATAAGTTATATAATTAACGTAATGAGGTATTTTAGTTTATGAAAAGATCATTAAGTGGTATTAAACCAACAGGAAAATTAACTTTAGGAAATTATATTGGTGCATTGCGTCAATTTAAAAATTATCAAGAAGATTATGAAAATTTTATTTTTATTGCAGATTTACATGCTTTAACTATGCCAATTGACCCATTAGAATTAAGAAAAAATACTAAAGATTTAGTTGCTTTTTATTTAGCAGCTGGTTTAGATCCAGAAAAAACTACTATTTTCCTTCAAAGTGATGTTAGTGCTCATTCTGAAATTAATACAATTATTCAAAACTATCTTTATATGGGTGAATTATCACGTATGACTCAATTTAAAGATAAATGTACTAAATTAGATCAAAAAGCAATTGGATTAGGAATTTTTGCTTATCCTGTTTTAATGTGTGGCGATATTCTTTTATACAATGCTGATGTTGTTCCAGTCGGTGAAGATCAAAAACAACATGTTGAATTATGTCGTGATTTAGTAAATAGATTTAATAATAGATATCAAAAAGAAGTATTTACTATGCCTGAACCTATAATTCCAAAGGTTGGAGCTAGAATTATGTCTTTATCAGATCCTACTAAAAAGATGTCTAAATCAGATCCAAAAGGTGATATATTCTTACTCGATGATTTACCTGTTATTAGAAAGAAAATTATGTCTGCTGTAACAGATTTAGGAAGTGATATAAAATATGATCCAATCAATAAACCTGGTATTTCAAATTTATTAACAATTTATGCTTCTTTAAGCAATATCACTATTCAAGAAGCTGAAGAAAAATTTAAAGATTGCCATAAATATGGAGAATTTAAGAAAGCTGTTGCAGATGTTGTAGTTAATGAACTTGAACCATTTAAAAAGAGATATGAAGAAATTATTTCTTCAGGTGTTATTGATAAAGTTTTAACAGAAGGTGCTATTAAAGCTAGTAGAGTCGCTAATAAAACATTAAGAAAAGTAAAAAAGACCGTCGGTCTTTATGTACATGATTAATTAAAAATTAATAATCTATAATTTATAAGAGATATTTAATTTATTAAGTATCTCTTTTTCTTTTTTATTTAATGGAGCTACAAAAGTTTTATTTTTTAAATAACTTAATGTTCCTTTTACATCTTTAAATACTATTTTATATGCATGTAAAAATTGACTATCATAATCAAATTCACTATTAAAAGCCTTGTTAATTTTAAAATCACCATATTTAGAATCACCAAGTAAAGGATGTCCGATTTCTTTAAAATGTACTCTAATTTGATGAGTTCTACCTGTTACTAAATTGACTAACAATAAACTATATTTTTTATTATCACCTAATTTTGTATAAATTGTTTTTGCTTCTTTTCCTCCATTATTTAAAGAAGTAGCAAAAACAATTCCCCTTTCACTATCTTTTTTTAAAGGGATATTTATTTCACCCTTATTTTGAGTAACTCCACTTACTAAACAAACATAATATTTTTCTATATCTTCTTTAGTTTTAAAAAGCTCTAACAATTCTTGACTAGCCATTAAATTTTTACTAAATACAACTAATCCAGATGTGTTTCTATCAAGTCTATGAACTGGAGAAGGAACATAATTATTTCCATTAGCTACAAATTCTCCTTTTGAAGATAAATATGATTGTACTTTATTTGTTAAAGTGATTCGCTTTTCTTCGTTATCTCCATGAACTAATAATCCTTTTGGTTTATTAACAATTAATATATTTTTATCTTCATATATTATGTTTAAATCATTA
>CAVDQJ010000118.1:0-1869 GCA_963611005.1 bacterium
AGATAATAGCTTTAATATTGAGTTTTTTATAAAGATTTTTATTATTTTGTGTATTGACATTATTCATTAAGTCAATAGAAATGAAGAGGAATATTTTTATGAAGAAACAAATTTTATTAAGTTTAGTTTTATTATCATGTGCAAGTTTAGTAGCATCATGTAATAGTAAAACACCAGACAAAGTTGATCCAGAGCCAACTTACACTAACAAATTAACTAAATCATTACTTTCTACATTAAGTGGTGATATTGAATTTCAAGGTTTAGTTGATATAACATACGGAAGTGCTGATAACTATACAGATGTATCATTAATTTATACTGAAGATACATATTATTATGATGGTTATGATAATGTTAATAAAGATCATAATACAGGTAGAATTTATAAGATGGGTGGAGTTCCAACTATTTTAGCAGTTAATAATAAAAACGAATATATTTATCAACCAATGACTGATAAATCAACTGGAGAAGTTGCAAGTTGGGAAACATATGCTAACCCATTTAAACAATTATCTTTATATGATTTTAAAGAAGATAGCAAACAAGCAGGTTTATATCATTATATTAATATGAATGATTCACAAAATAGTTTACTTGCTGCTATTACAAAATCTATGACAGCATATACAGTTGATGAATTTGAAACATTTGATATTAAAATTGAAAAAGATGCTGTTAAATATATTAAAATTGTTTCAACGACATTAGATTCTACATTTGGAGATACTCAATTCACTGCTGAATTTACAATTAAAGCAACTGGAGATGATGTAGTTCCTGCTGCTCAACCAAGTTTATATGAACATAAAGCAGAACATGATGTACTTAAAACAGCTCTTGAACATTTAAATAGCAAAGCTATTAAAGGTACAGGTACTGTTTTAGGTAAATATGATTCATCTGAAACTTGGGATGAAGTTGTTCCTGAAGTTTATAACTTTACATATTCAAATAGCTTTGCAATGCTTGAAGATGTTGGTTATGGTGATGGAAGTGGCTATGTTATGGTTGATGGAAAAGCATATGAAGTTAATTTTGATGCTGATGAAGGAACATATACAAGAAATTATTATGCTGAAATTGATAGCAAAGGAAATTATTTAACTGATATCTCTGATATGAGAGGTGATACAGAATATTTAGCTCCTGAATTATATACAGTAGTAGATAGTAAAACATTTACATATAGTGGTGATTATATTAAAAATGCTTGTTATTACCTTAACTTAATTAATTATCCATATTTATCAAGTTGTACTGAATTAAAAATCACATTAGGTGATGATAACGAAGTTAAACAAATCTTTATGACTGATAATGAATATTATCAATATACTTGTGAAATTAAAGGAATGGGTGATTCAGTTACTGCTCCTTGGAGTAGTTTAGTTGTTGAAGAAGATCCTGCATTAAAATATATTGGTACATTTACTGGAACTAGTAGTAAAGCAAGTACTGAATATACAATTGTTATAAGTGATACATTTGAAGTTACAGTTAATGGAGTTGCTGCTACAAATGTTGCTTATTCGATTTATTCAGATAATATCACATTTACTTATGATGGTGTTGAATGTAGTTTTGTCTATAGAAAATGGAGTAAGAAATATCAATTTACATACGATACATCTTATGGATCTAATTATGATTATTGCAATATGACAAAAGTTGTAGAAGGTGAATAATTAATTTAAAATAATTTAAATAAAGGACTTGCTAGTTAGTAAGTCCTTTTATTTTGTTATTTATATAATATAAGATAATAAAGATATTAATAAGAATAGAAGGTAAATAAAAAGGATTCCAATAAAGGAATCCTTTTAAATATTAATTTGTTATATTATTCTTTTCCGTTATCTGAGA
>CAVDQJ010000118.1:1879-8024 GCA_963611005.1 bacterium
TGGAGATTCTGATTGCTATATGATAAATCTTTTTTTACTTGTATCTTATTATATATAGTGATATAAGTGTTATTAGATTAACTCCTTTATTTTATATTAAACGAAAATAAATTGAATGATATAAATATAGTCGAGTATAAAACTATTTAAATAAAGTAAATAAAAAGGATACCAATCAAGGAATCCTTTTAAATATTAATTTGTTATATTATTCTTTTCCGTTATCTGAGAAGACACCTTTTCTCTTCCAAAGATTAACTAAGAATGAACTTCTTTCATAGACATCATCACCAATTGTCTTATATAAGATATTTGAGATAATACATTCTGATTTATTTGTATCTCTTAAATCGAATTCAACGATCATAGGAGTTTGGAAATTTCCTGAGAATGTAGTAGAAGAAGAATCGCTATTAATTAAACTATTAAGATTTGATTTAATAGTAGAACTTTCTGTACCAAATCTATAGTAATTTGTTTTAACACCATATTCAATTGCATCATATGCAAATTGATAGAAGTCACTATTACCATATAAATATTCAAATGCTTTTCTATCTTTATATTTATCATTATCAGTGATTTCTTGATCGCAGATAATTGATTGATATGCAAATGGAATATATGTTTTACCATCGTTGTTAACTAATGTGTCCCAGTTATCAACTAAGTATTCTGAAGCTTCTTGAGTTTCTTCACAAGTTGTGCAATCTTCTTGGACGAAGAAGAGAATAAATCTATCATTTGCACCATATTTCTTCATTGTAGTTCTTGCTGTTTCTTTATCACCACTAGTCCAAGCATTTTCAGCAGTAACATAATCTTGGAAGAATATATCTGCTGCACTATTTTTATCAGCTGTACCATCTAATGATAATTGTCTAACAGCATACCATGCGATATCAGATGTCTTTGTAGCTTCTTGAATAGCAGTACTAATTGATGGGATTGAGAAGATAACTGCGAAGATAACACCGACAATTAATAATGGTTGAACCCAAGCAGTATTTTTAATCCATCTACCAACAGCGACAAATGGAGTAGCTAATTTCTTTAAAAAATTCATAACTAATATAACCTCTTTACAAGTAATTAAAAATATACCATTAAAATGACATTTAAACAAGTCATTTTTATAAACATATATATTTTATAAATATATACGTGTAAGATTATAACATTATTTGGAAAATATAAAAATAAAAAGTTAATAAATTTATTTATTAAAGCATTATTTCTTTATGTGAATAATTTGTTCAATCAAACTCTATATGGTAATAAATTATAAATATGATTATAAAAGTTATAATAATAATTCAGTAAAAAAATACTAAATAAGGCATTTTTTATGCTTTTTTTATTATATTTTGCAAAAAACATTAAAAAAATAATAATTTGTCTTTAACAAATAAGGAAAAAATTATATAATTAAGTTGTTAAAATTTCTTAAGGAGGAAATTAAAATTTATGTCAGTAAAAGTCGCTATTAACGGATTTGGACGTATTGGTCGTTTAGCATTCAGACAAATGTTTGGTGCAGAAGGTTATGAAGTCGTAGCAATCAACGATTTAACAAGCCCAAAAATGTTAGCAAATTTATTAAAGTATGATACAGCTCAAGGTGGTTATGCTGGTCATATCGGAGAAAACAAACACACAGTTACATCTAAAGAACCAGTTTTAGCTGAAGATGGTAAAACAGTTGTTACTCCAGGATCTATCACAGTTGATGGAAAAGAAATCACAATTTATGCTATGCCAAAAGCTCAAGATTTACCTTGGGGAAAAATTGGTGTTGATGTTGTCTTAGAATGTACAGGTTTCTACTGTTCAAAAGAAAAATCAATGGCTCACATCGCAGCAGGTGCTAAAAAGGTCGTTATCTCAGCTCCAGCAGGTTCTGATTTAAAGACAATCGTCTTTGGTGTTAACGAAAAAACATTAACAAAAGATGATCAAGTTATCTCAGCTGCTTCATGTACAACAAACTGCTTAGCTCCTATGGCTAAAGCATTAAATGATTTTGCTCCAATTCAATCAGGTATTATGAGCACAATCCACGCTTATACTGGTGACCAAATGATTCTTGATGGTCCACATAGAAAAGGCGATTTAAGAAGAGCAAGAGCAGGTGCTGCTAATATTGTTCCTAACTCAACAGGTGCTGCTAAAGCAATCGGTTTAGTTATTCCTGAATTAAATGGTAAATTAATTGGTTCAGCTCAACGTGTTCCAGTTCCAACAGGTTCAACAACAATCTTAACTGCAGTTGTTAAAGGCGAAGATGTCACAAAAGAAGGCATCAATGCTGCTATGAAAGCTGCTCAAAGTGCTTCATTTGGTTATAATGAAGATCAAATCGTTTCAAGCGATGTTATCGGTATGAGATTTGGTTCATTATTTGATGCAACACAAACTATGGTTTCAAAAATCGGTGATGGTTTATTCCAAGTTCAAGTTGTTTCTTGGTATGATAATGAAAATTCATATACAAGCCAAATGGTTCGTACAATTAAATATTTTGCTGAATTAAACAAATAATTTAAAACAATTAAAAGGCCTTTTATATAGGCCTTTTTCTAACTTAATAAGGAGATAAAAATGAATACAATAGAAAATTTACCAAATATTGAAGGTAAAAAAATCTTAGTAAGAGTTGATTTTAACGTACCTTTAAAAGGTGAAGTTATTCGTGATGACAATAGAATCGTTGCAGCTTTACCTACAATTAAACATTTATTAGAAAAAGGTGCTAGTTTAGTACTTATGTCTCATTTAGGAAAAATTAAATGGGGTAAAGTTGATGATGCTGAAATCGAAGCAGAAAAAGCTAAAAACAATATGAAATTTGTCTATCCTAGACTTAAAGAATTATTAAGCGGATACACAGTTAAATTTGTTGATGCAACTCATGGTGATGAACTTAAAAATGCTATCGCTTCATTAGGAAAACAAGAAGTTTTACTTGTTCAAAACACACGTTATGAAAAAGGTGAATCTAAAAATAATCCTGAATTAAGCAAAGAATGGGCAAGCTATGTCGATGGATTTGTAATGGATGCATTCGGTAGTGCTCATAGAGCTCATGCTTCAACATACGGAGTTCCTGAAGTATTAAAAGCAGAAGGAAAACCAGTAGCATTAGGTTATTTAATGGAAAAAGAAGTTAAAAATCTTGGTGCATGTGTAAATCCTGAAACTCATCCATATATCGCTATTTTAGGTGGTTTTAAAGTTTCTGATAAGATTAAAGTTATCGAATCATTACTTAAAAAATGCGATAAGATCTTAATCGGTGGAGCTATGACTTATACATTTAAGAAAGCATTAGGAATGAGCGTTGGTAATTCTCCAGTTGAAGATGATCAATTAGATTACGCAAGAAAATGTTATGCTAGTGGAAAGATTGTTCTTCCAGTAGATTGTAAATGTGCTAATGATTTTGATAATCCAACAGAAGTAAAAACTGTTGATACAAATATTGAAGAAGGTGCTTTAAATGTTTGTATTCCTGATGGTTTTGAAGGACTTGATGTCGGACCTAAATCAATCGCTTTATACAAAAAAGAAATCGCTAAAGCTAAATTAATTTTCTGGAATGGTCCAG
The DNA here is from genome assembly GCA_963611005.1 of bacterium. GTDB lineage: Bacteria > Bacillota_I > Bacilli_A > RFN20 > CAG-826 > Onthovivens. Next base: position 5,487 of record CAVDQJ010000118.1, read on the forward strand.
TCGGTGTTTTTGAAAAAGAAGAATATCAAGCTGGTACAAGAGCAGTTTGTGAAGCTATTACTAAAAATAAAGATTGCTTCTCTGTTATCGGAGGAGGAGATAGTGCAGCAGCTGCTAAAGAATTTGGATTTGCTGATAAATTCTCACACGTTTCTACAGGTGGCGGTGCTTCACTTGAAATGATCGAAAATGATGGACATCTTCCTGGAATCGATGTTATTGGGTAATTAAAATGAGAAGAAAATTATTACTTGGTAACTGGAAAATGAATAAAACAGTTACCGAAGCTTGTGCTTTTGCAAAAGAAGCTAAAGAATTAGGTAAACTTGCTAGAAAAAATAAAATCGACATGGGAGTTTGTGTTCCTGCTGTTGATTTAGCTCCAGTTAAAAAAATTTTAAGAAATTCATTAATCGTTGGTGCTGAAAATTGCCACTACCTTGAAAAAGGTGCTTATACAGGTGAAATTTCAATCCCAATGTTAAAGGATTTAGATATTTCTTGGTGTATTATTGGTCACTCTGAAAGAAGAGGATACGACAATGAAACAAGTGAAAAATGTAATTTAAAAATCTTAGCATTACTTAAAAATAACATGGTTCCTGTTTATTGTTGTGGTGAATCTTTAGAAACATATGAAGCTAATAAAACAAAAGAATTTGTTAAAGAACAAATCGTCACAGGTTTTAAAGATGTTTCAAAAGAAGATGCTAGTAAAGTTGTAGTTGCTTATGAACCTATTTGGGCAATTGGAACAGGAAAGAGCGCTTCTAAAGAAATCGCTGAAGATATGTGTAAATTTATTAGAAATGTTTTAAAAGATTTATATGATGTTAAAACAGCTAATAGAATTAGAATTCTTTATGGCGGAAGTGTTAAACCAAATAACATTAAAGAATATTTACTTCAAAAAGATGTTGATGGTGCTTTAGTTGGTGGAGCAAGTCTTGATCCAACTTCATACAAAGAATTATTAACAAATCTTTTATAAATTAAATATTTAAAATATTAAAGCTAGAGTTATATCTAGCTTTTTTATTACACAATTTTATTAAAATAGTGCAATAATTAGAATGTGGTTAAATATTTAATTTAAATATAGTCCATAATTGGTTATAATAATTAAGAAAGGAAGTATTGAATATGAAAAAATATTTAAAAACAATCGTTAACGGAGTTGCTGCTCTTTTTGGTATTGTAGCTTATCTCCTTCTTTTAGGACCAGTATTTGCTAAAGGTTTCTTAAAAGCATCAGGTTCTTTAGTTGGTGGTGATACTGGATGGCAAGAAGTTGCAAATTTTAGCTCAGGATCATTTTATGCAGGATTAGGAGAAAATGGTTACAATGGTGGTTATAAAGGTGTTGGTATTACTATTATCATTTTATTAGGTGTAGCTTTATTATGCACAATATTCTTAATCGTTTTAGATTTTGTTAAACCTAAAAAAGAATTAAAATTTGTTAACTACATTGTTGCTTTATTATTTGTTGCAGCTGGTGTTATGACATTCTTCTTAGCTATGTCTACAAGCGGAAACTTAGTTAAATTTGATACTCATGTTTTAAGAGCTTTAGCTTCAGTTGATTATAAGTACACTCTTGGCGCATGCCCAATTATTGCTGGTATCTTAATGATATTAAGTGGTTTAGTTGTTGCTGTTGCTCCAATGCTTGGCAAAAAAGCTAAATAATTAGATAGTATTTAATTTTAAAAATAGACTTGGTTAATCCAAGTCTTTTTTTTGTTCTTAATATATTTATAATTTGTATTATTAATCTTTAATTTGTAAAATATTAACATATGAATATTAAGATTGTATTTTTTGATTTTGATTGGACTTTGTTTGATCATAGAACTCACTCGATTCCTCAATCTACTATTGAAGCTATTAAGTTATTAAAAGAAAAAGGAATTAAAGTAATTTGTAATACTGGAAGAAGTTATTATTCTTTAACAAGCAAAGATGAAGTAAAAGAAATAGGTTTTGATGGATATGTTATTAGTAATGGTGGAGCTTGTATAGTTGATGATAAAGTTGTATATGCTCATTATTTACCTAAAGATATATCAGATAAAATAATTATGTTTCTTGAAGATAATAAGATTAGTTATGGTATTACTACTTTAAAAAATACATATGGAAAGACTTTTGAATTAGGTAATGTCGATAAGTTTTATAATACATTTGATGAACCAAGATCTTTAAATAATTCTTTATATAATCATGAAGAAGTATTAAGATTAACTGCATTTGCTAGTAAAGAAACTGATGATGCTATATTAGAATTAGTTCCTAATATTTGTTTACATAGATTTTTTGATGTTACTAGTGAGATGAGTGTTACTGAATTTATTAAAAAAGAAGGTGTAGAAGCTGTTTTAAATTATTATGGCTTTAAAAAAGAAGAAGCTATGGCGTTTGGAGATGATACCAACGATATAGATATGTTTAATTCAGTTGGTTTTAGTGTTTGTGTTGGAAACGGAAAAGATGAAGTTAAACAAGTAGCTAATTATGTTACTGATGATATAAATG
>CAVDQJ010000119.1:0-2707 GCA_963611005.1 bacterium
ATCAAATATATATGGTTTATTTAACTTTATGAAGAAAGAACAAACAATTACTGATGATAATTTAATTGATGGAGAATATATCGATTTAATTAGTGATGATGTAGTTACTATTAAAAATCATTCTTTAACAATTAAAGAACCACTTATATTAAAAGCTAAATAATATTTAAGTAAATTAAAAAGGTTGCAATCTCTGCAACCTTTTAATTTACTTAAATGATTCCTTCAAGGAATGAAGGGATTAAATCATCATCATCACTAGTTTTTGTTTGTGTAGGTTCTACTTTATTTTCTTCAGTTAAATTATTAACTTCAGCTGGAGTTTTATTAACTTCGTTATTAAATAAAGGTACTTTATTTTCAACAGGTTTAGAGAAATCTACATCTTTATCAAATCCACTAGCTATAACTGAAACTAACATTGTATCGTCGAGTTGATCATTAATTGTAATACCAAGTTTGATATCCATTTGTTTACCACTATGATCAACGATTGTTTGTACACATAATTGAGAATCGTATAAGCTTACTTGAGGACCACATGTAACATGACATATTCCTTTTGTAGCTCCTTGAATTGATTGTTCGATTAATGGAGATGATAATGCGCTTAATGCAGCATCTTCTGCTCTTTTTTCTCCACTTCCTGAACCAAATCCAATCAAAGTAACTCCAGAATCTTTTAATATAGCTTTAACATCAGCAAAATCAAGATTTAAAACAGCTGGCATTAAGATTAAATCAGTAACAGTTTTAACAGATAAAGCTAAAACTTTATCAGCTTCACCAAAAGCATTTAATACAGGAAGTGAACCATTGTTAATTGATAATTTATCATTATTAACAACAATAATTGAATCAGAATTATTCTTTAATTCATTTAATCCTTCTACAGAATATTCAACTTTTCTATTTCCTTCAAAAGCAAATGGACGAGTAACAATTGCTACAGTTAATGCACCTGCTTCTTTAGCAATTTTACTAATAACAGGAGCTGCTCCAGTTCCAGTTCCTCCACCCATTCCAGCTGCAACAAAAACTAAATTAGCACCTTGAACTATTTGTTTAATAGTTTCACTACTTGCTTCAGCAGCTTGTTTTCCGATTTGAGGATTTCCTCCTGCACCTAACCCATGAGTGATATCTTCTCCAATAACAATTCTATTAGGAGCTTTACTTAAAGATAAAGCTTGTTTATCTGTGTTTAAAACATAAAATTCAACATTGTTAATATTTTCATCGATCATTCTATTAACAGCGTTATTACCTGCTCCACCAACTCCAAGAACAACAATTCTTGCTACAGGTTCAAAATTATCTAATCCGTCATCTATCATAACTTTATCTCCTTATAATTCATCTTTAGTTTCATCATATTCTTCACTAATATCGCTTTCACGTTTAATATTAGTAATCTTTTTACTCATATTAATATCATCAATGCTTCCTTTATATACTGAAGCATAATATAAAGCTCCGATACAATTTAAATATTCACTATTATCTACTCCAACAACATTACCACTTAAAAAATCTACTTGAGAGTTTTTAATTCTAGATTTTAAGAATTCTTTAACACCTTTAATATCAAATCCTTCTCCATAAAAAACTAAAGGTAATACAAAATTAGCGTTATAAATATTCTTATAAGTTGTAGAGAAACAATTAACTAAATTATTAATAAATTCTTGATAGAAATTAGTAATAACTGAATTTAAATCATCACGTTTAAATTCGATATGTAATCCACCTTCTCTATTCTTTTTAATAATAGGAGGATTATATTCACTAACTCTTAAATCAAGACCAAATTTTTTAAGTAATACATAAGCATCTTCTTCGCTTATTTCGAATTTTTCTACAAGTTTATTAATTAAAGATTCATAACCAAAATTAAGATATGTAGAATGAGTAACTTTAAAATTACCTACAAGAGAAATCGTTGTGGATTTATATCCACAATCGATTAAAAAGAAATTTTCTCTTTTATATTTATTTTGTTGAAGATAATAACTTAATCCAATAGGAGCTATAACTTCTTTTACAACATTTATCTTACTAGCTTCAACGCATTGTCTATAATCACTAACCATTTTAATTGGTAAAACATAAACACTAGCATCTAAAGAAATAGCACTACTAATCTCACCAATTGGAGGAGTTACAAATTTATTCCCACTATCGATAATAAATTGATTAGGTAATATTTCAACAATTTTAGAATCAATTCCAGGTACTTTTTCTTTTCTTACAATTGAAATAACATTATCGATATCTATTTGATCGATTTTAGAAATTCTTGAAACAGTATTAGTTGTTTTAGTACATTGATAAACATGAAGTCCATAACCAGGATAAATTAAAACAACTTCTTTAATATTTAATTTTAAATTTTGCTCAACATCTTCAATATGAGCTATTTGCATAATATCTTTTACTAATGCTTCTTTATTTAAAATATCAGGTCCATTTAAATAGCATGATAAAGGGAATGTCTTTCTATAAAGACAATTTATCTTGCCATCATTTAAATATCCAACTAATAATTTAAATACGCGATTTCTAATTTCAAGTACTGCGATATCTTTTGTAATATTTTCCATATATTTTAAATTATAATATTTTTAACAACATTTATACAATAAAAACTAATAAAATATAAAATAAATATTATTTTATAAAGCTTTAATTTTGTTCAGCTAAGATT
>CAVDQJ010000120.1:0-7251 GCA_963611005.1 bacterium
ACATTATACGAAGTAAGTATATATAAAAAAATAGAGGATAATTTGATATCCTCTGTGTACTTTTATCCTAAATAATATTTAAAGCATTCATTACTTAAAATGTTAAAGTCGTCTTCTTTACCTTTTGATTCTATAAATTTTTTATTTTCTTTTAATACAAATATAAATCCGCTTTTAAAATCTTTTAACATAGCTTCAATCATATCTTTAGAATCATAACCTCTTAATGGATCGATTTTGTCTGCAGCATATACAATTTTAGCCATATCTGACATATTAGCTTTACCACTACAATGATATTTAATAGAATCCAATATTTCTTCATCATTAAAAGAAAATTCTTCTTTTGTGATATATGGAGCTAAAAATTGATGTAAACAATATCTAGGAAAGCTTTTTTCATATCCATTAAGATATTTATTAATAACATCACTACTTTTATCCATATTTTTAGCTATATCATGGATTAAACCAGCAAAATAATATCTTAAAGGATTATCTAATTTATTGCTTTTTGCAATTTTATAGCACAACAAAGCTACAGATTTAACATGTTCAAATCTATCTTTATCTAAATGCTTTTCTACTGCTTTTAAAATATCGTCGTTTGCAATGCAATTTATTTCATCAAAAATAAACGATCTTGAATCAAAAAATACATCCATAGTATTAAAGAACAATATGATTTTCTAAATCTTTATTCTCTTTATAAAGAATAATTGTATTACCGATTGATTGAACTAAATCGCATTTTAAGCTAGCGATTAAATCTAATGTTATTTCGTGTTTATCGCGGTTTTCAAAACAACTTTTAAGAAATGATATCTTTATAAGTTCATGTTTTGAAAATGCGTTTTTAAGCATTGTTATAGTGTTTTTATCTACTTCACCTTTTCCAATATTGAATTTAACAATAGTTTTAATGTTTTGATGTGCAATTGTTTTTAATGTTGCTTTTTGTTTACTTGTTAACATAAATTACCTTTTCTCTTGTTGTATAAATATAAGTTCCTCTAGGGATAAAAATTCTAAATTTTTGTTTATTAGCTTTAAAAGAAATCCAACCTAATCCTAAAATACCGATATCTCTATTACCTTCTTCTGTTACTTCTACATCGAAGCCATCAAAATCAGAGAAATCTTTAATTGTTGATGATATTGGTTTGATTTTACCTTTAATAACTCTATTTTTAGCAGAATTAATGTTACTAAAATGAGTTTTATAAACTTCTACTTTTTCTGATGTATAAATTGTTAAAGTTGTTTTTTCTTCGCTTTCTAATTGAATTACGGCTAATCCACCTAAAAGTATTATATTTTTGCCTGCTAATAACTTTTTAACAGGTTTAATACTCTTTGTTGGAGTAATTGTATTAGCGCATTGTTTATCTACTTTTGCTAATATTGAGTTAACTGGATTAAATCCAGGAGTTTCATAGATATAATGTGTGTTGCTGATAGGAATTTTAAATCCTCTTAATTCGGTACCTTTAAATGTATAAGTAATAATTGGTTTATTTGTATTATTCTTATAACGTTTTAAGAATTCTTTAATTAAAACTGATTTACCAGATTCACTAGCACCGATAAAATAAACATCTCTATTTTTGCTTAATTCTACGATTTTATCGTACATTTTATCGATATTAAATCCATTGTTTGATGAAACTAAAACTGTAGAAACAACATTTAATTTGGCAACTCTTAAATGATGTGCTACATATTCTAAAACATGCTCATAATCGGTGTTATTTGGTAATAAATCAGCTTTATTTGCTACTGCTAAAACATCTAATCCATTAAGTTCAGCATTAAGCTTAGAAATAAAACTTCCTTCAAAAGAAAATACATCGACTACATATACTACTAAAGCGTTTTTCTTTTTGATTACATCGATAATCTTTTGATAATCTTCATCAAATGAATCGTTTTGTTTTGGAGTTAAATTGTAACGTTCATTTTTAAAACAGTTATCACATAAAAGTAAACCTTGAGGATATTTATCAATAATTTCTTTTGAAATATAACCAGGTTCTTCTTTGTTTTCGCTTTGTAAAACACGACCACAATGATAACATCTATCAATTTTATTTAATTCTGCCATAAATTAATCCCTCCAATCTTTTAATTTATTTTTCTTTTTTAATTTCTTTCTAACAATTCTATCAAAGAATTTATTAAATTTAGTGACAAGTTGATTTTCTTTTACTAAATCTTCTACTAATAATGATTTTATTTTTAATTTATTAGCGCATTTAATATCTGTCATTAATTGATCACCTATTATTATACAATTTTTATCTTCTATATTGTTGTTTATTAGATAATTTTGTATTTTTTTCTTAAAAGGTTTTCCTGCCTTGGCTAAATATTTAACATTTAATGAATCAGCATATTTTTTTACTCTTTCATTATTATTGTTTGAAATAATGATTAAATCGATATTATTTTCTTTTAATTTAGCGATATATTCTTTAGTTTTGCTACTTGCTTCTTTTAGTTTATACGAATCAAGCGTATTATCTAAATCTGCAAGGATATAATGAATATTTATTTTTTTAAAAAATGAAATATCTATATCGAATAAATTAGTTGAACAATAATATGTTGGAATAAATTTTTTCATAAATTAATCACCGAAATCATCAAAAATAGAGATTTGCTCGTATTTTGGCTTATCTTCTTCTTTTTCTTCTTTAGAATCTTTCTTTTTTAAACCTAATTTTTGAAAAACTGAGACTTTTTCTTCAGGCTCTTTTATTTCTTCTTCATTATCTTTTGAATTTTCACCATTTAATTCTTTTAAAGCTTCTTTGAGTTTAAAGTTTTCATGTCCTTTTTCTTCAATTGTTTCTTTAGAAACTGTTTGGACATTGCTAACATAAACATCATTAATCAATAATTTATCAGCAAAGTCCATATTTTTCTTACAATAACTTTCAATTGGAGTTAAATGGAAATCATTAAATGTGAATTCTTTAACTTCGTTATTACTCATTAAACATGATAACTTAATATCTTGATCTTTTGATTTGATTTTAGTTACATAAGCTAATGTGTTTGGGCTTGATATGAATGATTTAAATACAACGCTATTTTTACCAAGTCTAGCGGTTAATTCTAAATATCCAATATCATAAATTCTTGAACAGCCTTGATTTGTGATAAGTAAAATCTTTCCTTTTTCATCTTTTCTATAACTTAAAATAGCTTTTATTTCAGAATCTCTTAAAGTTGAGATACATTTAACACCACTTGCTTTAAGTCCTAATGGAGAAAGTTCAGCTTCGCTAAAATATGTTGCGTATCCTTTTTTAGTGATAATTAATAAATTATTGTCACCATTTGTAACGCATACATCAGCTACTTCATCATCTGTTAATAACTTCATGCAAGTTAATGGTTTAGATGTTCTTTCTGTAAAGAATGAGTCAAGTTTACTCTTTTTGATTTGACCAAATTTAGAAACTATTGCAATATTTACTTGCTTTGAAAAATCTTTAATAACAATTGCTTTTACAATTCTTTCTTCTAAAGGTAAATTACACATATAATTTATATGTTTACCTTCATCTTTCCACTTGTTTTCTACGATTTGATCAACACTTAAACAGATATAATTTCCTTTATTTGTAAATAAAAGTATGTAATCCATAGTGTTACAAAGCATACTTAAAACTAAGCTATCACCATCTTTTATACCAGGAAGGATTGAATTGCTTGCGTTATAAGATTTAATTGAAGAGCGTTTAATATAACCATCTTTAGTAATGGATACATAAACATCTTCTTTAATGATTAAATCACGTTTATCAACTTCAAATTTACTTTCTTCATATTCAACGATTTGTGTTTTTCTTTCTACACCATATTTTTTAGAAATATCTTTTAAATCGTTGATGATAATCTTTTTAAGCTTTGTAGGATTTGCTAATGTTTCAGTTAAATCTTTAATTGTATTTTCTAGATCTTCTTTTTCCTTAATATAGACGTTAACATCGGCATTTGAAAGTTTATATAAAGGCATGATGACAATCGCTTCAGCTTGTTCTTCACTAAAACCGAATTTATTTATAATGTTAACTTTAGAATCAGCCTTATCTTTAGATTTTCTAATAATTTTAACGACTTCATCGATTACATTGATAGCTTTAATTAAACCTTCAACTATATGGAGTCTTTTTTTAGCTTTAGATAAATCAAATTCACTTCTTCTGGTTATAACATCGATTTGATGCTCGATATATGTGTCGAGATAATATGTTAAAGTCATCGTATGAGGGTGATTTTGACAAATTGCAACACAGTTTGAAGTGTAAGAAATCTTAAGTTGAGTCTTATTCATTAAATAAGCAAGAATTGTTTCTAAACTACATTCTTTTTTAATATCGATAACAATTTTAATCTCATCTCCAGCACTTAAATCTTTAACATCTAAAATGCCATCAATCTCTTTGTTTTTTCTAATTCTATCAATAGAATAAACTAAAGGTTGTTTTACTACTCCATAAGGAATTTCAGTAATAATGATTTCGTTATGATCTTTTTCTTCTTTAGTTATTACTTTACTAGCGATTTCTATTCTTCCTTTACCTGTAGAATAAATATCTTTAATTCCATCAGTTTTATATAAAATACCACCAGTTGGGAAATCTGGACCTTTAATGTATTCTAAAAGATCTTCTAAAGAACAATTTGGATGATTGATTCTATGAATTGTAGCTTCACACATCTCGACTAAATTATGTGGAGGAATGTTTGTAGCGATTGCAACAGCGATACCTTCAGTACCATTTACATAAAGATTTGGATATCTAGCAGGTAAAACTACAGGTTCAAGTTCTGTATCATCAAAATTTAAAGTCATATCAACTGTATTTTTATCGATATCTACGACTAAATTTTCACTAAATTCATTTAATTTAGCTTCTGTATAACGATAAGCAGCAGCTGGATCGTTATCTATACTACCATTATTTCCTTGGAATTTTATAAGTGGCATCTCCATTTTCCAAGGTTGAGAAAGTCTTACTAAAGCATCGTAAATTGAAGTATCTCCGTGTGGGTGGAAACGTCCCATAACATCACCGACGATTTTAGCACACTTCTTTGTTTGTTTATCGTATGTATTTCCGTTTTTATACATAGAATAAATAATTCTACGTTGAACAGGTTTTAAACCATCTCTAGCATCAGGAATAGCTCTATCTTGAATGACGTATTTTGCATAAACTGCATAACGATCACTCATGACATTATCCATTGCTTCTTCGCTAATATTTTCAACTGGAGGTAAAATGGATTCTTCTTCTTTAATTTTCTTTTTAGCCATTATTTTTTAACCTCCTTAATAAAGTTATCAACTTCGTTGAAGTCAACGTTTTGCTCTAACCATTTTTTACGTTTATCAGCATCTTTACCCATTAAAATATTGACTTTATTTTCTACGATTAATGGGTCGTTGATGTTAATTCTAATCAATAATCTATTTTTAGGATCCATTGTGGTGTTTTTAAGTTGTTTATCACTCATTTCACCAAGTCCTTTATAACGAGATACTTTGTATCCTGCACCAACTTTTTTCTTATTTTCTTCTAATGTTTGATCATCCCATGCATAAAGTTCGGTAATAACATTACCTAATTTATCTTCTTTATAAACTCTATATAAAGGAGGAACTGCAACAAAAACATGTCCTTCAGTAATTAAAGGGCGCATATAATTGTAAAAGAAAGTTAATAATAAAGTTTGAATATGAGCACCATCAGTATCAGCATCGGTCATAATGATGATTTTAGAATAATGAATATCATTAACATCAAATTTAGGACCTACTCCTGCTCCAATTGTATTGATAATTGTAGCAAATTCTAAGTTGTTTAAAATTTTATCAATTGTCAATCCATCTGTATTAAGAGGTTTACCTCTTAAAGGTAATATCGCTTGATATTTAGGGTTTCTACCTTTTTTAGCTGTACCTCCAGCAGAATCACCTTCAACAATAAAAAGTTCGTTTTTATCGTATTCTTTTGATTGAGCTGGTGTTAATTTATCAGATAAAATAACTGAATCTTTTGTTTTTCTTTTACTTCTTGCTTCTTCTTTAGCTTTTCTTGCTGCCATTCTAGCATTAGCACTATCTTGACATTTTTTTACTAATCTAATTGCAAATTCTTTGTTTTCAGCTAGATAATAAGTCATTTTATTATAAACTAAATTGCTAACTACTACTTGAGCAGCTTGAGTTCCTAATTTAGATTTAGTTTGACCTTCAAATTCGAGTATTTTTTCACTCATTCTAACTGCTAAAATACAAGTTAAACCTTCTCTTATATCGCTTCCTTCGAGTTTTATTTTACTTTTTGCTAAATCGTTGCTTTCAATATATTCATTGACTGCTTTAGTTAAACCCATTCTAAAACCGACTTCATGAGTTCCTCCGTCGATTGTATGGACATTATTTGTATAACTTCTTAAAGTTTCTCCATAGTCATCGTAACAATATTGCATAGCAACATTTACTTCGATTCCTTGATCTTTACCTTCAAAATAAATAACAGGTCCTAAAGGGTTTTTGTTTGCGTTTATTTCACTAACATATTCTTTAATACCGTTTTCATAATAAAATTCATCTTTAGAATTAGTTCTTTCATCAGTTAAAATAAATTTTACACCTTTTAATAAAAATGCATTTTCTTGTAAATGAGTAGAAATTCGATCATAACTCATTTCTGTAGTTGAAAAAATATCTTTATCAGGTTTAAAAGTTACAGTTGTACCATGTTTTAAAGTTTTTCCTAATTTCTCTAATGGTACAGTTATTTTTTTGCCTTTTGAAAATTGAATGTGATAAATCTCACCTCTATAATAACTTGTAACATCGACATATTCGCTCAATGCATTTGTAACACTACTACCAACACCATGAAGACCAGCACTATTTGCGTAAGCTTCTTCATTAAATTTACCACCACTATGTAAGGTTGTAAAAATTAATTCAACAGCAGGTTTTCCAGTTTGTTTTTGAATATCACAAGGAATACCTCTACCTTCATCTTGAACTGTTACACTATTGTCTTTATGAATTGTTACAGATATTTTATTTCCATATCCATTTAATGCTTCATCTAAAGCGTTATCAACTATTTCCCATACTAAATGGTGTAATCCATATACATTAGTTGAACCAATGTACATACCAGGTCTTTTTCTTACTGCTTCAAGACCTTCTAATAATTCTATGCTATCAGC
>CAVDQJ010000121.1:0-2830 GCA_963611005.1 bacterium
ACTTTAGTTATGGGAGCAGGTATCAACTGTGATTATGGTGCAAAAGATTGGAAATCTTTAATAGATTCTTTAAATAACACATATTATGAAAATAATATTAATTTAATAGATGAAATAAAACATTATGCAGGTAATGAATTATTTGTAGCATCTAAAATACTTAAAACAAGTGGATTTGATGTATATAAAGAATTAAACGATGAATTATATCATTTTAAAGAAGCTAAATCTTTTTCTGATCCTGATTCAACTTTATATAATTGTGTTTCATATATCGATAGAAAAGGAAATATAGATGTTATTACATATAATTACGATACTAATTTAGAATATTTATTGAAGAAAAGAAATATTATGTATAACACAGTATATGATTCAAATAGTTTTATAAATAAAGAAAGTAAAGTATCTATATATCATGTTCATGGTCTTTTACCATATGAAAAATATGACCAAACTAAATTTACAGATTCTTTAATATTTAATGAATCTGAATATTTCTATTTATATAACAATCCATATTCTTGGAATATCAGTAAACAAATGCATGATTTTACATTTAATTTATGTATATTTATAGGAATATCTATGACTGATCCTAATATGAAAAGATTATTAGAATTATCTAAAAATTATTTAAAATTTAATTTTATATTCTTAAAGAAAGAAGATGGATATAACCCTAAAACATATAGAGATGTTACTAATTATTTATTTACATATGATTTAGTAACTATTTGGGTTGATGATTATAAAGATATAGGAAAGTTTTTAGAGTTAATTTAATATGAGTAAACAATTTGATATATATCCAGCAAAAAAGAGTAGAAGAACATTAGTTTTTTTAGCTGATGTTTTTATGACTTTAATCACATCTATTTTTCTTTTTGAAATCGTTATTATGCAAATAGCTCATCCAATTATGGATTATAATGGTATTCAAACTAGAATGTACGAAGATGAAGTAAAAAGAAGAGATGTATTAGTAGAAAATAATATTTTATTTAAAAGCGATAAAGAATATGATTTTTCTAAAGATTTAGAAAACACTGCAATTTATTATATTGAATTTAATGTAAAGAATACTGAATCATTTAAAAAATATGATGTTTTAAATACTTATTTTGTAGATATTAAAAAAGAAAATGTAGATAAAATTAATTCGATTATCGAAAATAAATGTTCTGTATATTTTGATACATCTTCATATACCATTAATGGAACATATAGACTTAAAAATACATATATTGAATTTTTCTCTCCTTATTTTGAAGATGGTAATGAGATGAGTGATACTGGTACAACTTATTTTAATACTTTTAAAGAAAAAGAATTCTTAAAGTTATATCAGGATATACTAACAGATATAATATCTAATGACACAATTAAAGATTCTTCAAATCATACATATAACTATTATTCAAATCAAATCGATAAAGAAGAAAGTTATTTAAAAAAAGTATATGTTATATGTTCATATGTTTCTTTTGGTATAGCAGTAATTGTATTTTATTTAATAATTCCATTATGTAATCAAAAAGGTAGAACATTAGGAGAAATGATTTTAAAGATTGAAAGAATCAATGTTAAAAAGATGGATTATTTAAAGAAAAAATATGTTTTAATTCAATTTTTATTTAATGTTTTAGAAAATTTATTTGTAATAGTATTTGTTCCTTGTATTACTTTAGGAATATTAGGTATATTTGCACTTCCATATTTATATGGAGCTGCAATTATTTCTTTGGTATTTTTATTAATTCAACTTATAATGTTATTGGCTAATCAATACGCTAAAACTTTAAAAGAAATATCTACGAATTCACTTTGTGTAGATACTTCAACAATGGATGATTATTATAGGGAAATTTCAAGTATATGAACGAATTAGAAGCTAATAACCTCAACGAATCTTTAAAACTTGATAGTGAAGAGAAAAAAGATGATCCTAATGAAATAAGTTATTATAGACCAAAACTTTGGAAAAAATGTTTTGCGATGATTTTTGATGGATTAGTTTTAGCTTTTTTAGTTGTAGGTTTATTTTTAGGATTTAGAGAATTATTTAAAATAACTCCAACATATAAACAAAATGAAGAAACTTTAAATTCATTTAAATTAGAATCTTGTCTTTACCGAAAAGATAGTAATGGATTAGTAAGAGATATCGTTACTTTTTATAATCAAGATACAACAGTTGCTAGTGCTTCAATTGAAAAAGATATTAGAAGTAGTATCGATAATTTTTTTACATTTTATGAAAATAAAAAAGGTAGTGAAGAAGCTAAAACAATTAAAGATGAATTTAATTCTTTATGTTTAGCAGATTCTTTAACTTATGTATATGAAGGAACAAGTTATAAATTATTTAAATTAGAAGATGGAAAAGTAGTTAAAAATAGTGATATTACAATTCCTAGTAAAACATATATTAGTTTTTATAATGACTATGTCGATAAATATGGATTAGGTTATTTTAATTCTAAATTTGAAAATGTAATTTCTTTAAATAAATACTTTACATTGATTTTATTTTTAGAGATCGCTTTATCTTTACTTGTTGGAAGTATTATCGTTTATTATGTGATACCTCTTTGTTTTTCAAGAAATAAAACTACATTAGGTAGATTTATGTTTAAAATAGGGTTAGTAAATAAAAAAGTTTTAAGTGTTAAAGCAGGTCAATTTACTTTAAGATTTTTAATTATTTTCTTTTTAGAAATATTGCTTTCAATATTTACATTTGGTATTCCTTTAATATTTTCATTTTCAATGACTTTAATAACAAAAAAGAAACAATCTTTTCACGATTATTTATTAGGAATTGAAG
>CAVDQJ010000122.1:0-6235 GCA_963611005.1 bacterium
GAATATATAGTTCTAATAAAGTTATTATCATCTTCTTTTTTAGATGTAAAATTTTTAAAATCATGAGTACCTATAAATAATTTAGAAGCTTCTTTCATTAACTCTATATTTTTAATATTTGAATCAAAATATTCATAATTTCTCATCAAAGGATTATATTCCTTTAAATTAATTCTATATACATATATCTTCTTTTTAGCATTAAATCTACTAGAAAAATCTTCTTTAGTTTTTACTATATTTTTACAATATATATCATCAGGTAATGCTTTATTAAATTGATATAAAAATTTATTTTTATCTTCTATTTTTTTAGATACTAAAAAATCTGCTACTTGATTTAAAGCATGTACTCCTTTATCAGTTCTTCCTGAAGCATATATTTTAATATCTTCATTTAAAATAGTAGATAATACTTTTTCTACTTCTTCTTGAACAGTTCTTAAAGATATTTGTTTACTATATCCATAAAATAAAGTTCCATCATAACTAAATGTAATCTTATATCTATACATATTACCAAGTACCTTTTAATTTAAATAAATCCCTAAATATTGAATATCCATAGTTTTGAGATATTACACACAAAAAGATAAAGAAAGCTAATAATAATATTAAAACAATAATGGATATTAAATCTATTAAATGAAATTTTAATACTTTATATTTACTTCTTTTTTTATATGGATCGTAGCCTCTAGCATACATTGCTAAACTCATATCATTACTTTTTGAAAAACATGAAATCAATAAAGGAACAATTAAAGTTGTAATAGATCTAACTTTAGATACGACAAATCCTCTTTCAAATTCTACTCCTCTACTTTTTTGAGCTTTCATAATTTTATGAGATTCATCTAGAATTGTAGGTATCATTCTTAAAGCTAAAGATAAAATCATTGAAAATATTTGAGTAGGTATTTTAAATAATCTTAAAGGAGTTAAATACCATTCAAAAGCATATGTTAAATCCATTGGAGATGTTGTAGATGTTAAAATAAGTGTTAAAGCTATCATTAATATAATACGAAGGAATATTTGAGCACAAGATAATAATCCATCATAATACAAGACGTATCCATTTTTAAAATCGTATAATATATGATTTTTTTCTGGTGTATATGTATTATTTGGTATAAATACCATTAAAACAATTAAAAATAATACCATAAACCATAAACCTGATAACGATTTAAAGAAACTTTTAATAGAACATCTAGATAGTAACATTAAAGTAAAGATGATAACTGCTAAAACTCCTAATACCAAAAATTGATTACAATAATAATCAGTATTACCTCCACTAATTCCATAAGGTAAAAAACATGCTACCATTAAACAAATCAAACCAAAAAGTTTAAGACGAGCATCCATCCTATGAATAAATGTATTGTAATGAGTTAATTTACCAAAAAGATTATCTATTCTCATTTTTTAAGTTCCTTTTTAATCTCTTTAGCTAAACTAGAAATATCATTAATATTATTAAAATCTATATTAAATCCTTTATTATTTAATATTTTAATAAATTGATATATAGCAGGTTCTTCTAATGACATATTCTTTAAATCATTCTTTTTAAATAATTCTTTAGGTGTAGTTATATCTACTAATTTACTATTATCTAATACAATAACTTTTTTAGCATATTTTAATACTAAATCCATATCATGAGTTACTACTATTATTGTATTACCTTCTTTATTATATTCTTCTACTAAAGACATGATTTCTTTTTTACCATTAGAATCAAGTCCTGCTGTAGGTTCATCTAATACTAATACTTCAGGTTTACTTGCTAATATTCCAGCTATTCCTACTCTTCTTTTTTCTCCACCTGATAATTCAAAAGGAGATCTTTCAAAATAAGAATCAGGTATACCTACTTTATTTAAAGCTTCTTTAGATACACTTTTAGCTTCTTCTTTAGATAATCCAAAATTTCTTGGACCAAACATACAATCTTTAATTATTGTTTCAGAAAATAATTGATATTCAGGGAATTGAAAAACTAAACCTACTTTCTTTTTAAGTCCACTCATTCTTTTATTTTCTTTTTTAATATCTTTAGATTTATCTTTTAATAATGATTTTTTAAGTTTTTTATCATTAGTAATTATATAATCTTCTACTTTAATATAACCACTATCAGGAAGAAGTAATCCATTTAACATTTGAATTAAAGTAGATTTACCACTACCAGTTTTACCTACAATACATAAAAAATCACCTTTTTCGATATTAAAAGATATATCAGTTAATGCTTTAGTAGATTCTCTATCTTTTTTAGAGTATGAAAAAGAAATATTATTTATTTCAATTTGCATAAATAATCTCCTAATTCTTTAATACTTTTAATGTTATCATCTACTTTTATACCATTATTTTTAAGTTCATTTTTAATCTTCATAATAAAAGGTATATCTAGTCCCATATCTTTTATAGTTTTTTCATCTTTAAATACATTTTCAGGTATATCATCTTTATATATTTTAGAATCATTAATAACTATAACTCTATCACTATAGTATGCTTCTTCCATATCATGAGTAATAGAAATGATAGTTAATTCTTTATCATCTTCTTTCATTTTAAATATTAAATCTTTTATCTCTTTACAACCTTCTGGATCAAGCATTGCTGTAGCTTCATCTAATATAATAATTTTTAAACCTAACGATAAAATACCTGCTAATGCTACACGTTGTTTTTGACCACCTGATAATTCACTAGGTTCTTTACCTAAATATTCTTTCATTCCTACAAGATCAGCGTATTTATGTACTAATTCATGCATTTTATTTATTTCAATATTTCTATTTTCAAGTCCAAATGCTATATCATCTTCTACTGTTGAACCAATAAATTGATTATCTGGATTTTGTAAAACAATTCCTATTACTTCACGTAAAGAATCAGCGTTTTGATTATCTATTTTATTTCCACAAATAAAAACATTACCACTTTGTGGTTCAAGTAAATAAGCCATGATTTTAGCAATAGTAGACTTTCCACTTCCATTATGACCAATAATAGAAACGTATTCACCTTTATTTATAGATAAAGATACATTATCAAGTACTTTATGTTTTTCTTCATAGCTATATGAAATATTTTTTAATTCAATAGCAACTTCACTCATTTTATTTTAAAACGACTTCCTTATATTTACCATTATATTGAGTTAATTTAATTCCAGCTAAAGTTAACATTTTTTTACTAGCTCTAGTTTCTACACTATTTTCATATTTATTAGATAAATAAATAACTTCTTTAATACCTGTTTGAACAATAGCTTTAGCACATTCATTACAAGGGAATAAAGTAACATATACTCTACATCCTTTTAAAGCACTACCATTTCTTGTATTTAAAATAGCATTAAATTCTGCGTGACAAACATATAAATATTTACTATTTAAATCTTCACCTTTTTCCCAAGTTAAATCGTAATCTTTAATGCCTCTAGGCATGCCATTATATCCAATAGAAACAACTTTGTTTTCATCATCAACTATACAAGCTCCAACTTGAGTAGAAGGATCTTTACTTCTTTTTGCACTAAGAAGTGCTATTGACATAAAATATTCATCCCAACTAATTGTTTCCATAATAAAACTCCTTTTTAATAGATATTATTTTACATTATTTTGTTATTTAAATCATTATAAAAGCAATAAAAAAAGCCATAATATATATGGCTTTTAAAATCTAGTGATTTAATATTAGAAGAATGTTCCTCTTGCTTCTTCTTTTGTTGCTTTACTAGCAGCAAATGGAATACGAGTTGTATATCCTCTTTTTGCAGCGACGATTTGTTTTGCTGGCCATTCAAAGATTGCAGCATTCCATCTTAAAACTGTATCGTTATATGTTTCTCTTGCAGCTGTAATTTCTCTTTGAAGATAGCTATTCTTTTGCATGACATCTGCGATTTCTTGATGTGCAGCAAGATCTGGATAATTTTCTAAAGCGACATTAATTTTAGCAGCGACATTGTCCATTGTTTGAGCAACTTCGTTTCTTGTTGCGTCGTTTTGAGGTTGGCTTCCACCTCTATACATAGCGATTTTTGTTAATGTATCTTTATCAAGGTCAATAGCTTTGTCTAATAATTTAGCAGCGTTTTTAAGTTCAACAACTCTTTGTTCCATATAGTTATCGATTTGAGAAGCATCGTGTTGAAGCTTTTGTTGAAGTTGTGATAAATATTTACCAGCATTGATCTTTTTGACTGTAAATACAATACCTGGAACGATTAATAAACACCACATTAATACTTCGAAGAATTTACTTCCTGCTCCTACAGTGACTGGAATTTGTTTTTGAATAACATTAACATCTCTTCCTTCTTCACTGATTGGATCTCTTGTTTCGTCTAATTCATTTGCCATAACTTTTTAACCTCCTATTTCTTTAAAGTTGAGTTAAGCATATTTGCGATTAACTTTTCATCATCATTAGAGAATTTAGCATTATTTAATATAAGTGCTAAAATACCTCTTTGATAAATAATACCATTATTTAATGAATAATTCGATAATAAATTTAAAAATTCCTTATTATTAATCATGTTCTCATTAAATTTACTTCTTGAAGAATCATAATGAGATAATTCCATAGTTGTTTCTTTTTGAAGAGGTATATATTCATCCCAATAAACAGGGATTGTATGCATATAGCCATCTCCTCCTCTTCTTTCGATATAATCAACTCTTTGAATTGTTTTATAAGAATATGCTGTGACTAATAATTTATCAGATTCATTATTCTTTTCAATTAAATGAGTTTTTAATATAGCATCAGTTCTAGAATCTTCATGAGCAAATACTTTGTTATCAAATGAGTTTGCCATAGATTCAGATTCATAGCTTGTAAAGTTTCTTTCATAGAATTTTTTGTATATAAATTCATGTGGTTTATGTTGTTGATATAATGGAATTGAAATTAATGGAGCTAAATCAAAATATAAACCTTTAAAGAATTCATCACAATATGTAATAAATGTATTTCTACTTATCTCATAAGAATAGCTTTGATATAAACTAGGATTTTCATAATAATCAGCATTTTGAGAATGTGCTGAAGAGATTATATTAATCATTCCTTGTTTATAGAAAGAGAAATCATCTCCATATGGTTGTTTACTCTTTATTAAATCTAATTCATTTCTTTGAGCAAGTGGAGTAAATAATAATCTAAATTCTGTTTCATTATTTCTATTACTTGCTCCAAATAATACATCAAATTCATCATTACCCATCGTTGTAAAGTTTGTTGATGGATCATCATCCATTAAAGCTTTTTCTTCAAGTTGTTTAAGTTTCTTTTCACCTTTTTCTACTGCTTTTTTCAATTGTTTTTCATTCATATTATTAGCATCAGATGGACTTCTAGAGAATGTAAGTTTAGGTGCAGCTTCATTTCCATATATTAAATTAGTATCAAAATAATATGATGGACAAGGTTTTGAAACTGTTGCAGTTAAAACTTGAGAGTGATGTTGAGCACGACCTTCACTATCATATGTAGTCCAAGTAATTGTAATACTACCACTATATGTTTTAGTTCCCATTCTTGTATTAAATGTTCTTTCAATCAAGAAAGGATTTCCTTGAATAGAACCAGATAAAACAAAATATGTTGATGTATCTGGATCATCATTTTCTTGTAAACCAAATTTTTCAGACATATATTGATATTTTTTCATATCAAAATATTTATCTAATTGAATTAATGGAGTAGTCATTTTAATGACATCACTACACATATTCCAATCAAATAATGCATTTAATGGAGCCATGATAACTAATGCTTTATCTTTTAATTCTTGAGCTTCTTTTTCTTTCTTTTCTTTTAAAAGATTTTGTTCTTTGATAATAGGATTAATCTTTTTAACAATCCAAACTATTAAAAAGATACCTAATCCTAATAAAACTACAAATATAATAAAATCAGCATAACTAGGAATAACTATTGAAGAATCTTTAATCGCCATAATTCCTACAATTAAAAATATAATTGCTAAAACAAAAGATAAAACAATTAAAAAGATAAAAAATCCTTTTAATCCTTTCTTTTTTCCTAGTTCATTATTAACACTTTCAATTTCTTTTATTTTTGCATCATATTTCTTACAAATTTCGATATTTTCTTCACTGTTAATCTTACTTTCTTTAGTTAATTTATCAAAATATTTACCTGCATTATCTTTAATAGATTGTTTAAATTGACT
>CAVDQJ010000123.1:0-7479 GCA_963611005.1 bacterium
TTTATATATAAATAAATTGATATTATTTTTAAAATAAAAAAGGGATATCAATATCCCTTTCTTTTTTAAAAAACTATATGTTTTCCCTATTATTTTCCTAATAAGAATGCTTTATAAGCTACATAAGCTTCATATAAATCAGCTTTAGAAATAATTTCCATTGGTGCGTGCATATTTAATACTGGAATACCTGCATCTACAACATCCATGTTCATATTTCCTAAAATATAAGCAATAGTTCCGCCACCGCCTTGATCAACCTTACCAAGTTCAGCAGTTTGATAATTTACATTACCTTCATCCATTGTCTTTCTAATCCAAGCAAAGTATTCTGGATTACAATCATTACATCCGCTCTTTCCTCTAGCACCTGTATATTTATTAAAAACAATACCATTTCCTAAATAACAACTATTGTTATCTTCAAAACAACCAGCAAATAATGGATCATATCCTGCACTAACATCACTTGATAACATCTTAGAATTCTTTAATGCTTTAGATAAAGCTAAATGAGAAGTGCTTCCTTCAGCTTCAAGTAAAGTAAGAATTGTATCTTCGAAGAATCTTGATTGAGCACCAGTAGCACCGACACTACCAATTTCTTCTTTATCTACTAAAATTGTACAACTTGTATATTCAGGAACTTCTTTAATATCTAAAATAGCTCTTAATGAAGTAAATGCGCAGCATCTATCATCATGACCATATCCAGCAATCATTGAAGAATCAAGTCCATAACTTTTTGCTTCAAAAGCAGGAACTACTTCAATTTCGCTAGAAATGAAATCTTCTTCTTCAAAACCATACTTATCTTTAATTAATTTTAAAATATAGTCTTTAACACCTTTTTCTTTTTCAGGAATTGAACCTACTGTTACATCAAGATTTTCTCCTTCAATAACATTAGCAGCTTTCTTTTGTAATTGATCTCCAGATAAATGAATTAATAAATCAGAAATTCCTACAACTGGATCACCTTTATCAAGACCTACATTAAATTCAATTGTACTTCCATCCTTTTTACAAATTACACCAACTAAAGCAAGAGGAATTGTAACCCATTGATATTTTTTAACACCACCATAATAGTGTGTATCAAAATAAGCAAAACCACCCTTTTCATATAAAGGATTTTGCTTTAAATCAAGTCTAGGAGAATCGATATGAGCTCCTAAAACTCTTAAACCTTCAACAACTTTATGTTTACCAACAACATAAGCACAAACATTCTTATTTCTGTTTATAAAATAAAGTTTATCTCCAGTTTTGATTTCCATTCCTTCCTTAAATTCTTTAAAACCATGTTCATTTAAAAGTTTAATACTTTCTTTTGTAACAAGTCTTTCAGATTTACCATAATTAATAAAATCCATGTAATTAGAAGCTAAATCAGTAACATCTTTTAATTTAGCATCATCATACTTTTTCCATGCGTTTTCTTTAAACATATTTAAAACCTCCAATACAATATTTTAATACACTTACAAAAAATTAAAACTAAAATGCTTATTTATTTGAAAAAGAATTATTTAATAATGTAATAGAAATATAATTACTATAATCTACACAATAACAATCACTGTCTTTAGGTACGTTTTTTTCAACATCTCTTCTAATATAATATTTTCCATTTATTTCTTCACAATAATGAGTATCTTTTCTATGATATAAATTCGACATTTTTATTCCATCAATTTTTGATGAATAAGGGAAATTAACACTTACAATATGATTAGAAGATAACAAATTGTTTTTAACAATATAATTAAATACTTCTAAACAATAATCTTCAACAAATCTAAAATCTTCAGGACCTGAAAAAGCTATAGTAGGTAAACCATATTTACCTGCATCTAAACAAGCTCCTATCGTTCCAGAATATAAAGTATCATAAGAAATATTTACTCCAGCATTAGAACCTGAAATAACTAAGTCTATATCAATATTCATCATATTTTTTAAATAAAATACACCTAAACTAACACAATCAGCAGGAGTTCCATCTACTGCAAAAACATTATCTTCAATATTTTTAATAGTTAATCCTTCTTGAAAAGTTGCACTACAACTTTTACCACTCATAGCAGTTAAAGGAGCAAAAACATATATATTTCCCACGTCTTTTAATTTATTTCTTAAAATATTTAAACCTAAAGAATTATAACCATCATCATTGGTTAATAATATATTTAACTTCTTTTGCATATTAATATCCTTTACCTCTTATGTCGTTAACGCCTCTAACAAGAGCTTGTAAAATAACAAATATTTCTAAACGACCAAAGAACATACCAAACATCATAATCCATAAAACAACAGAACTGCTTGTAGGTCCAGCAATACCAACACCTAATCCTACACCTGCTAAAGCACTAGAAAATTCAAACATTGAATCTCCTAATGGATACCCACAACAAGTTAATAAAAATGAACCTAATATAAATATCATTAAATAGATTAAGATAAAT
Organism: bacterium; assembly: GCA_963611005.1. Lineage (GTDB taxonomy): Bacteria > Bacillota_I > Bacilli_A > RFN20 > CAG-826 > Onthovivens. Next base: position 2,472 of record CAVDQJ010000123.1, read on the forward strand.
CCCATTACATTAATGGATTCATTTCTATCTATCTCAACATAATTACCATTTCTTGTATAGTAATGTGTTCTAACTAATTTTCTATTTTTCATTCTATCAACTAAGCTATACCACATCGACTTAAATGCAACGATTATTCTATAAATCTTGATACCACCAGCAGTAGATCCACTTGATCCACCGATCAACATAAATATAAGTAAAATAGCATAGAAATTAAATGGTAATGTATGACTTGTATAAGTACCTAAATTAATATTTGAAAAACCAGTTGTAGTTATAGCGCTTATCATTTGAAACCCTGATATTCTTAAGCAATCCCAATAATTTCCAGTATCAAAATTATCTACAACTCCTGAACTATTCAATAACATTAAACCAACAACAGGAATTCCGATAACTAAAACAAAAAACATGAATTTAACTTCACTATCAAAAATAACGTTTTTAAATTTACCTTTAACCAAAGATAAATGAATCATAAAACTTGTTGATCCTAAAAGCATTAAAATACAAACAATAACTTCAGCCCAAACATTATTAAATGAAGCAATACTTTGACTTGTTGTAGCAAATCCACCAGTAGATACGCTAGCAATTGCAGTATTTACAGCATGGAAAGGTTCAATTCCGCACATAATTAATAAAACACTTCCTACTACAATAAATATAAAGTAGAATACAAAAATCAATCTAGCAGTTTTAGCTAATGTTGGCAAAAGTCTATCATTATGACCTTCAGCATTAAATATTCTCAATCCAAACTTATCTGAAATCGCACAGCTTACAATTAAGACTAATCCAACTCCACCAACAAAAAGCATAATACTTCTAAAAAATAAATAAATATTAGGAGTATTATCAATATTTAAAATAGAAAATCCAGCAGTAGCAAATCCGCTAGTCGCTTCAAATAAACATTGTGAAAAACTATTTTCTCCCTTTAATAAAAATGGGAAACTTGAAATAAATATAGCTAAAAGCCATAAAAATACAACAAATATAGCGTCTTGATGTTTTTCTAAATTGATTTTAGGACAATTTCTAAAAACTAAATATAATGTAAAACCAATTACCATGCTCATTATAGCTGGTATTAAAAAACAATGTAAATAAATGATTTCTTGAGGATAGAAAAATAATACTACACAAGGTAATATTAATATCGCTCCTATAAATATCATAAAAAGTGATAAATAATAGGCTATCAATTTATAACCATTTTTAACACTATTCATATTCTATTCAGCCTTTTTAGAAATTAATTCAATAATCTTCTTTTGATTTTCTTTAGTAGAAACAAGTAATACTTTATCATTTGCACATAATTTAGTACTACCATTAGGAATAATTACGTGAGGATATCTATAAACACAACTTACGGAAACATAATTTGGTAATTTAATTTCCATTAATGTTTTATCAGCAACTAAGAAATCCTTTTGAATTGTAACTTCTGTAATACAAATCTTATCATCTTCAAGAGATAATGTTTTGATTAAATCTTCAACACTACTTTGATTCTTGATTGATTCAGCTAATAAATATGTTGATGAAACAACAGAATCTATACCTAATCTTTTAAATAATTCAACGTTTTTAGGGTTAATAACTGTAGCAATACATTTTCTAACATTAAATATCTTTTTAGCCATTTTACAAGAAACATAACTTGTAACATCGCTTTCACTTAAAGAAATAAATAAGTCAGCATTATCTATTTGAGCTGATCTAAGATCAAACTCTTTTGTAGAGCTACCACAAAAAATATCAACTCTATTTTTTCTACTTAAATACTTACAAAACTCTTTATCTTCGTTGATAACAATAAGTTGATTACTCTTTGATTTATATTGATTAATTAAATAATCTGCTTCATGTCTTCCGTCTGCAATAACAATTTTCATAATCACTACCTATCCGTTATACATACTATAAAATTTTTCAACACTCAATAAGAATGGACAAATAGGCTTAATTCTAGTTTCTTCAAGTAATTTCATCTTATTTGAGTCATTTAAACGAACAAAAATTTTAGGTACATCATAAATTTGAAGACAGACATCTGCTAAAAATAAATTTGTCTTATCGTCTTCTGTTGTAATAATAACCATATCAGCTTTCTCGATATCGTTAGATTCTAAAAACGATAAATCAGTAGCATCTCCAATTGATGTAAAACCTTGAAAATCTTCAAGTTTAGTTAAAGATTCACTATCTTTATCTAAAACAGTTACATTTCTTCCTTCATTTTGAAGAGATATAGCAATCCAAGAACCTAATCTACCTGCTCCAATTACTATACACTTATTTCTTAAAAAACTTACTTTTTCTTTTTTCTTTAATACACTTTTCATAGTTAATATTTTAGCACAATTGAATAATAAATTAAGTATTAAAATTATATTATAATTTTCTATGCTGTATATAAGTTTGAATTTATCGTGTATTTAATATATTATTTAACTATGAAAATTATTATTATTAGACATGGTGATCCTGATTATCCTAATAACACTTTAACTGAAACTGGGTTTAAAGAAGCTGATGCTTTAGGTGAATATTATAAAGATTATAATTTTAAAAAAATATATTGTTCTTATTTAAATAGAGCTAAATATACTTGTGATGGTTTATTAAAATATAATAATTCTTTTAATAAAAATGATGTCCATGTTGAAGAATGGTTACAAGAATTTAATTATCCTATTGAAGAACCTGTATTACATATTAAGAAAAATAGTTGGGATTTCTATCCAAATTATTTTACAAACAATAAAAATTTATACAATAACGAAACCTATTTAGATGATTCAATTTTTAATAATTCTATTATAAAAGATAAATATAAAATGGTTATTGAAAAATTAGATAAAATACTAAAAGAAGAGGGATATGATAGGGAATTTGATTATTATAGAGTAAATAAAGTTAATAAAGATACCATATGTTTTGTATGTCATTTAGGTATGATGAACGTATTGCTATCGCATTTATTAAATATTCCTTATGTTGTATTATGTCAAACTTTCTTTTGTGCTCCTACAGGTGTTACAACATTAATAAGTGAAGAAAGATTAAAAGGAATTGCTCAGTTTAGAGTTCAAGAATATGGAGATGTAACTCACTTAAAAATAAAAGGTATGAACCCTTCATTTGCAGGAAGATTTTGTGAATCATATAGTGATGATACAAGACATTAATTAATATAAAAATCCAGATTTCTCTGGATTTTTATATTAAATGTTAAGTATTTTTAGAATTTATAAGGTGTGTTGTTGTAACAACATTTAAATAATTCCATCATCTTTTCATCATCGATTGGATTAGGATTACTTGCTGTACAAGCATCTAAAACTGCGTTATGAGAGAATGTTGCAAGTTTTTCATTAAATTCTTTTTCATCTACACCAAATTCTTTCATTGAATGTGTAATATTAAGTAAAGTATTTAATTCATGTACTCTATTAATTAAGCCTTGTACTTGTTCATGAGCATCTTTTCCTTGAATACCAAGAGCTTGTGCGATTTGAGCATATCTTTCTAAAGCTTCTTTATTATTTGCATTGTATTCAATAACGTGAGGAAGATACATTGCGTTTGCACATCCATGAGGAATATGACCTGTTGAGAAAACTGCACCAGTTTTATGAGCCATACTATGTGTAATACCAAGTAAAGCGTTAGAGAAAGCCATACCAGCTAAACATTGAGCATAATGCATTTCTTCTCTTCCGTGTCCTTGAGGATTATTATATGAATCAACAAGATAAGTATTAATCATTTGAATAGCTTTTAATGCTAAAGGATCTGTAAAATCACTATGTAAAGTGGAAACATATGCTTCAATTGCATGAGTTAATGCATCCATTCCTGTAAATGCTACTTGTTTTGGAGGTAAACTACGAACAACATCAGGATCAACAATAGCAACATCTGGAGTTATTTCAAAATCAGCTAATGGGTATTTAATACCTTTTTTATAATCTGTAATAACAGAGAAAGCTGTAACTTCAGTAGCTGTTCCACTTGTTGAAGGAATTGCACAGAAATGTGCTTTTGTTCTTAATTTTGGAAAATTAAATGGTGTAATTAAGTCATCAAAAGTAACAGTTGGATATTCATAGAATGCCCACATAGCTTTAGCAGCATCGATTGGAGAACCTCCACCTATTGCAACAATCCAATCAGGTTTAAATTCACTCATTGCAGCTGCACCTTTTTTAACTGTTTCAATTGAAGGGTCTGGTTCAACACCATCAAAAACTAAAACTTCCATTCCAGCAGCTTCAAGCGCTTTAACTGTTTTATCAAGATAACCACTAGCTTTCATAGAATGACCGCCAGTAACAACGATAGCTTTGTGACCTTTTAAATTTTTAAGTTCATCAATAGCTCCTGATCCATAATATAGATCTCTAGGTAAAGTAAATCTCATTTTAAATTATCTCCTTTTTTATCTAGTAATCTCATTATAACAAAACAAAAAAAGATAATAAACAACAAAATAAGTAATTTTATACTGAATTATTGGAAATAATTATCTATCATAGTAAAAATTCGACTATAACAATATTTTTATTATTTTTTTGCTTTATTAATTAAACTTTTATATACTGCTTCAGGCACTAAAGAAGAAACATCTACACCATTATTAAACATTTCATTAATTGAACTAGAAGAAATAAATGTATTCTCTTTTTTAGCCATAAAAAATACCATTTCAATATCTGAATCAATAAATTGATTAGCAGCAGCTAAAGACCATTCATATTCAAAATCAGAAACAACTCTTAAACCTCTAATCATTACATTTACATTATGTTCTTTACAATATTTAACAGTTAATCCATTATAGCAATCAACTTCAACATTTTTTAAATTGTTATCTTTAATAACTTGTTTAATCATTTCTACTTTTTCTTCATTAGAAAAATGATAGTTTTTTCTTTCATTATAAGAAACTAAAATAATTGCCGGAGAACACAATAGTAGTACTAATAATATT
>CAVDQJ010000124.1:0-6092 GCA_963611005.1 bacterium
GTGGTATAGTATCCAAAAAGAAACTATTGAAGAAAATACAATAAAAAAATCCTACTATACAAGTAGGATTTAATTTATTTAAATATAAATAGTTATTAAGCACCAAATACTTTTAATGCTGTACCTTTATATAAAATTTCATATGATGAATAAGTACCACTATCTAATTTAAAAGCAACATCGACTCTATCTTGTTTAATTGTAGAACCTGTATCACTCTTTTCTACATCTTTTGTAGTACCACTTTTATTAACATAACGAATATTAGTTCCAGTAGTATCAGCTTCTCCAGCTACTTCAAATACAAAATATAAAGCATTATATTCTTTGCCATCTACTTTAGCTTTAAAATCACTAGAATTAATAGTTACTTTGCCATCTGTTCTATTATCTAATATAACACCTGTATAGTAAGCGAGTTCATCACTTCCTTTCGCTACACTTGCTGTATTAAATCCTGTTGAATCTTTATATACACGAAAATTACTCATCTCTTCTCCAGTAGAACATGATCCTAACATAAGAGGTACTCCTAATAATCCGATTGCTAATGTTAATGTTGTTTTTTTCATAATTTAATTCTCCTTATAGAAACATTTTTAAACAAATTGTTTCTTATGACAATATAATAATCCTATTTTTATTTATTGTCAATATTAAAATGTAACATTTTTTATATTTTTGTATCTTTTGTATTTAATTGCTTCTTCTGTATATATTAAAAATATATACATTACATTCCATAAGTTGAAATTCTAACTTACATTTATTATAATTTATGCACGAAAAATAATATATTTTATTAATAAAATTATTATTTAATTTCGATATATAGGTTAAATACATATTTTAAAAGGAGTTATTTATGAAAAACAAAAAAAGTTTAGTAATTATTATCTCTGCAGTCAGCGTACTTTCGTTAGTTGGTTGCAAAAATAATAATGACGCTACAAATGTTATTAATTCTATTAGTATTGTTGAAAATAGTATTAAAACATCTTATTCAGTTGGAGATACAGTAAGCTATACAAATTTAGCTATTAACACTTTAAACTCTAAAAATGAAATTATTTCAACATTAAAAGCATCTGAACACGCTACAGAAATATCATATACAAATATCGATACTTCTTCTGTTACAGATGGAAAAACATTTACAGTTACTTATACAAGCAATGAAACATCATTCACTGCTTCATTAACATACACTGTTAAAGAAGTAACATATCAATTATCTAACTGGAGTAGCAATGTTACATATACCAACTCAACAAGTGCTATCGCTAACCCAAAATTATCTACATCAGAAGATTCTCCTGAAGCTGGATTTATTCAAGTTAGTGAATATTATATCGGTAATAACAACTCAGTAGATTTAATTCCTACTATGACTGCTATTAACCCTAATAATCCATTAGATACTAAAAAAGTTGATACAATCCCATCTAATGTTGAAGTTACATTAAAAGATAAAGACAATAACACATTAAATTTAGATGATTATTTAGAAAATACAACATTATTAAAAACTAAAGGTATTGTTAAATTCAAAGAAACAGTTACAGGTAAATATACATTAACATTTACTTCACCTGAACAACAAAAAAACCCTATTGTTTATTCAATGAATGTTGTAGATGCATATAATGTTAACGAAACTAAAGATATCTTTGCATTAGATAGTTCAAATAAAATTTATTACACTGCTAATTCAGAAAAGATGAAACAATGGAAGTTAGACAACAACATTCCATATGCTGATAGTTTAGTATTCCAAAAAGATATCACAGTCAATAAATCAGATTTACCAAGTTTTTATATTTGGGGAGATGATGCAACTAATGCAGATGTTAAAGGTTCATATAAAGATTGGCAAGGTTTAATCGAATATAGATTTAAAGAAGAAGGCACAGCATATATTTATGGTAACAACCATAGATTAGCATTAAATGATTCTAAAACTGATGAAAATGCTTTCCCTTTAATTACAACTGAAAGCGACACAGGAGAAAAACAAAAAGCTAATACACCTATCTCTACTCATGCTTCAATCTTTTACACTGATATAGCTGATCCAGCACTTGATCCAGAAAAATGTAAATTATCAATTAGTAATTTAGAATTTTCAGGTAATGCTGGTGTTAAAAAAGACTCAGATGATTATACAAGTGGTCCTATGTTTATCAAAGCTAAACCTACTACATCTCTTAATAATGTTAATGTTTCAAAAGCTTTTATGGCATTTATGTCAGATAACTGGTCAGGTCAAGAAATACATAACATTACAACAGATATTACAAATTGTAGATTCAAAGATTTAGAACATGCTGCTATTTATATTAAAAATGGTCTTGTCAATATCACAAATTCCGATATTGCAACTTGTGGTGGTCCTTTAATTTTCTTAAATCCACATAGTGAAAATTTACCTACATATACTGATCCAACTTCATTTGCTGAAGCAGTTAAAAATATGGCTTATACAAATATTGCAATCGATGATAAAACATTCTTATCTAACTATACAGAAGGAAAAGGTGGATGGTTTAAAGCATATACTGGTGCAGAAGCTTATTCTAGTAATATCAAAACATTAGATACAGTATTCCAAGCTCAACTTGGTATGACTTATTTAAAATCAACATCTAATGGTGATAAAAAAGTCGATAAATTTAATTTCATATCATTTGTTTTACCTACTTCTTCTGGAGATGGATTATCACTTGATACAACTGCAGGTGGTATTAATGCAAGCTTTAAAATAGGTGATAAAGTAATCTATTCTACATTAGGTGGTATTAATGATGTTTATACAAAAGCAATTGCATATTCTACCGCTACTGATGAAGCTACAAAGCAAGCTGCAGCATTAGCATATGTTGAAGCATTAACAAATTGTGATTTTGGAAACAACTTAACATTTGCTGCTCAAAACAATGCAATCACATTTAAAGCTTTAAATGATGACAATACTTCTTCATATGGTTTAGTAAATGTCGATACAACTTCAGGTAATTTCTATATTGAAAATACAAAATATAGAGTACTTGCTTCACTTGGATATGATGATGCAACAATCAATTATTTAGGTATTAGTAAATATGTTGGTGATTCATTTAAAAAAGAAGGATATTTAACTGCTAACATCAATTCAGTTTCTTTAGCTGGTGGTCCATTAGATATTACAAACTTTAAAGGAGCTTGTAACTATGGTCTTATCCTTGGTGGTTACCATACTGTTAAATAGTAAATAAATATATGTTTTTAAAAGAAAGAGGACGTAATATCATAATTATTTTCGCAACTATATGCGTCTTCTTTCTTTGTACAATTTTATGTTTAACAGTTTCTAATTGTATAAACTACTCAATATATCTATTACCATTTGGAGTAGGTTTAATATTACTTTTTGCTTTTTTCATTCTTTTAAAAAGATTCTTAAAAGATAAAAAAGCAAAAAGTTATAAATGGAATTTTTTAACAAAAATAAGCTGTAAATTAGCATTAAAAGAAAATAGATATAATTTATATTTAGCTATATCTACTATTATTCTTTTTATATTGTTCTTTGTTAGATTTTATTTTTATAAAAATAATGTTACTTTTACAGTAGACGGAGTATCACATTATTATAAATACTATGATTACTTACATTTATCTGGTCAATTAATAAATGATAAATTATATTCAATATTACCATTAAATCATGTAGAAAGAAGTTTAGCTACAATATTTAATGATCTTTGGATAGCTTTAGTTATATTATCATTAGTATGTTCAGTATATTTAAAAGATACTTCTATTAGAGTTAGAAGATATATCGGTACTCCTTTAGCTATATTAGTTACTATATTATCTCCATTTGTTGTTAAAGGAATAATAGGAAATGACAATACTATTTATAGAATAATATTAATGGGATTAGAACTATCATTAATTGATTTTTATTTCTTTTCTTCATATATGGAAAAAGAAACATTTAAATGTAGTAAAAAACAAATATTAACATTAATAGCTTTATTTATACCAATATTTATTTCATCTATGAGTTCTTATACTCCTAGTAACGTATTAGGAAATACAATATTTGGATTAGGAAATCCACATGAATTAAAGGATTTATCACATAGATTATTATTCTATTTTTCTTTTATATTACCTGTTTTTTATTATTGTATTTTACATTCATTAAGTAAAAATGAAAGAAGATCTGCTTTAATTCAAATATCATTAGGTACTTTATTTGGATATATGAGTATCAATAGATTTGATATATGGACTAACCTATCTTCATGGCCATTACATTTGTGTAATACTGCGATGTATACAATGCCATTAACATTATTATTCATCAATTATGGTTTATTCTACTTTACATTCTTTATCAATGTTTTAGGTGCATTCTTTGCATTAGCTATGCCAAATTATTCTTCAAATGTTTCTTTTTTAGGACCACAAATATTTGAATTCTTTATTAATCACTGGCATGCTTTCTTTATGCCTTTACTTATAGTTTTATTAGGAATATATAAACGACCAAAAATGAAATATTTCATATATTCTCAAATTGGTTTCTTTGTATATTTTGCATTAGTAATGTTTATTAATACTTATTTAACAGCTCATGGAACTGCAAGTGATTTCTTCTTTATCAATTCTGATTTCATTGCAGATAAATTAGGTAATTGGGCTAAAAATCTATTTAATACTACTATTACTTTTGAAATAAAAGGATATACATATGTAATACATTTAGCATATGATATCGCTTATTATTTAGTATATGTTGTATTAGCCTTTGGTATGTGGTTTTTATATGAATTGCTATTTAGAATTATTGATGAACATGAATTACTTGCATTTGCTAAAGCAAATTGCATAGATAAACATCAAGCTTATTTAATTAAAAAACAAAATGGAGGATCATTTATGGATGAAAATAAAATAACACTTAAAATAACTAATTTATCTAAAAAATATCATGGAGCAGATAAAAACACTATCAATGATTTCTCTATGGAACTTGAAGGTGGAAAAATATATGGTTTCTTAGGTAAAAATGGTGCAGGTAAATCTACTATTATTAAATCTATTGTAGGAATTCATGGATTTGAAAAAGGATATATCGAAGCTTGTGGATATGATGTTATTGAAAATCCTTTAGAAGCTAAAAAAGTAATTGGTTATGTTCCTGATAACTATGCTTTATATGAAAATTTAACTGGTAGACAATATGTTAATTATATCGCTGATTTATATAATGTTAATAAAGAAGATAGACTTAAAAGAGAAGAAGAATTAGTAAAACGTATTGAAATGACTGATAGATATGATAAACCAATGAAAACGTATTCTCATGGTATGAAACAAAAAATAACTATCATCGCTGCATTAATACATGAACCTAAAATATGGATATTAGATGAACCTATGACAGGTTTAGATCCTAATTCTATTTATCAAATTAAAGAATGTATGAAAGAACATGCTAAAAAAGGAAATATAGTGTTTTTCTCATCTCATATCATCGATGTTGTTAAAAACTTATGTGATGAAGTAATCATTATTAAGCATGGAGATTTAGTAAAAGATATCGATTTAAATAAAAATCCTAATGAAAGAGATAACTTAGAAAAAACATTCTTGTTATTAACAAGTGATGACGATAGCGAAGCTACTACTTTACTTAAAGAAGAAGAAAAAGGACAAGTATTATAATGGAAAAAGCTAATAAAAATAAAATGACTTTAAAAGAGATATTCCATATCGAATGGAAATCTTTTAGAGTACTCATTTCAATGTTATTAGCTAATTCATTATCATTAGATTTTAAAAAGAATAAAAAGAAATCCATAATAAATATAACTACTAAAATACTTATATTTGCATTAGCTATAGCAGTATCATTTATATTCTTCTATTTTTGTATTAAATTAAGTATATTCTCATTATTACCATTTGTACCTAATAGCGTACCTTCAATAATGTTAAATATAATGTTAATTGTATCTTTCTTTACTACTTTAATGAAAGTTACTAATGATTTATATTTTGCTAATGATAATAAAGTATTATTAACTTTACCTACTAAC
>CAVDQJ010000125.1:0-3272 GCA_963611005.1 bacterium
AATAAATAGGAGGATAATAGATATGAAATATCAAATAATTGGTAAAAATATCGAAGTTACAGAAGGCATTTCTTCTGCTATTCAAAACAAACTTAAAAAGATGGACAAATACTTTGATGATGCAAGTAATGTTGATTGTAGAGCTGTTGTAAGAAGTTATAAGAATGGTGCTAAAGTTGAAATAACTATTAGAACTAAAGATATGGTTTTTAGAACTGAAGTTACTGATCCAGATTTATATGCTGCAGTTGATCTTTCAATTGATAAACTTGAAGGTCAAATGAGAAAGTTAAAAACTAAATTAAAGAATAGATATAATAGAGAAGGTATTGGTAGAGCTGTTCTTTATGAAGAAATTGCTGATGAAAATAATACAAGTAATGATGAAATCGTAAGAACAAAAAATTATGATTTAAAACCAATCTCTATGGAAGATGCTATTCTTGAAATGGAAGCAATTGGACATGATTTCTATTTATATTTAGATACTGATGATGAAAAGATTAGTGTTTTATATAAAAGAAAAGATGGTGGTTATGGCTTAATTCAAGCTGATAACAAAGTTGTATTATAGTTTGGTTATTATTATATTAAATGAAAGTAATTGCTACTGATTTAGATGGAACATTATTTTATCCAAAAGATAAAAGAAATATTATTTATCAACCAAATTTATTTGTGCTACAAAATTTTGTAGATAAAGGTGGTAAATTAGTTTTAATATCAGGAAGAAGTGTAGATTATTGTAAAAAAGTTATTAAAAAACTTGATAGACCTGCTTCAATTATTGGATTTAATGGGTCTTGTATTTATCAAGATGATAAATATATTGAACAAAATACCATTCCAAACGAAGAAGTTAAAAATATTGTAAATGAAACTTTTCAAGCTTTTAAAAATTTTGGTACATTCATCATGACTGATAAAGGTGTTTTTGTACACTTAAAAACAAAATCAAGATTTATTAGATGGATTAGTAAAGTTTATTATCGAGGTCAAAGAGAATATGCTGAAAAATTCTATTCTGATGAAAAGAGTTTTCAAGAACAATTAGAGAATGGAAATATTTATAAAGTTTTATTATTCTTTGGTTTTTCCAAAAGAAAGATGAAAAAAGCTAGAGAAGCTAATAAAATCTTAAGAAATACCTATGAAAATTTTGAATTCTCATGGTCGACATGTGTTATTGAAATAACTTTAAAAAATTGCAATAAAGCTAGAGCGCTTGAAGATTTTGTTAAGATTAATAACATTAACAAAGAAGATGTTATTGTTGTAGGAGATTCTGGAAATGATATTTGCATGTTTAAATCATTTTATGAAAATAGTTTTTGTATGGGGCATTCACCAAAAAGTGTGAGCAAATATGCTCGTTATACAATCGATAAATATGAAGATTTATCAAGATATATTTACTAATTTATATAAATTAGTAGATATTTTTTAAAAAAATAGTAAAATATATGAGTTAAGGAGTTTAAGTTATGAATACTATTAGTCGTGTTATTGTTTCTTTGGTTTATTATAATTCACTTGTTAAAGATACTTTAGAATACACAATAAACAAAGAAGCTTATGATGTTAATTTCTACGATTATAAACAAAATGGAATCGTTAATGAAATTAAATTAGAAACACCTTTAAAATCATTTTTAGATAAAAATGGAGAAAAAGGTGATGAATTAAGAAAGAAGCTTGAAAAATTTGGTGAAGATTTTTATAGCGATAAATCAACAGTTATCAAAAAAGCTGCTGATGGTTTAAGAGTTGATCACGCTCAAAATGTTAAGATTTTTGAAAATGTTGTCCCACTTCATGAAGAATTAAATTCAATCGTTCAATTACATGTTAATTACGCAGTTGAAAACAATCTTTTAGAAGAAAACATCACAAAATTAAGACATGCTGATGAAAGATATTATAGAGCTGTTGCTTTCTTAAGTTTAAGTGGTGAATTATTTAAACAATTCGATGAATATAATAAAGCTAGAAAAGAAGCTAATGGAGAAAAGACTCCACAATCAAATTTCATCGAACAAGATTTAAATAAGATTGTTGGTTTACTTGGAATGGTTAGACAATATGCTACATGTAATGATGAATTATATACAAATGTCATCGATGCATTATGGCCAGCTATTGAAATGATGAACGGAAAGAGATTACTTCCTACAGGAAAGAATTTCGGTGATGTCGTCAACGATGTAAACGCTAAGATTTCAGCTTTTGTTAGAGATAGCGAAGAAGAATGGAAAAACATTTATCCAGCTATGATTAACGAATTAATCGAAGATAACAAAAAAGCAAGAGAAGAAGCAGAAGCAAATAAAGAAGCTAAGTAATTGTTATGAAATTATTTAAAGGTAAAACAGTAGGTCAAGTTATAGCATTAAGCTTTGGCTTAGCATCTCTTTTTGCTGGATTAATTTTAACAGTTTTAGGCTTAATCGGTGACTATGGACCACATAATAACGTTTTAAAAGACGTTAGTAATGGAATGGTTGCTGCATTACACTTTGGCTTAACTCTCACATGGCTTGGTGTATTCTTCTTACTTTTAGGAGCTTTAGTGTTTGCTTTAGCTTTAAGTTTTATCGAGAAAAACGATGAAAGAGAAGAAGAGAAGAAGACAAGAAGAAAACAAAGACTTGAAGCTATTGAATCAAGCCCTGTTGTAAGCGATGTAAAAGAAGTTAATTCGACCATTAACGAAAATAAATAAAACAAAATGGACTTCTCTTGAAGTCCATTTTTTATAAAAAAAGACATAATTTATTAATTATGTCATGAATTAATAATAGTGGCGGAGAAAGGGGGATTTGAACCCCCGCGCCTTTGACAGCCTACGAGCTTTCCAAGCCCGCCCCTTCAACCACTTGGGTATTTCTCCGTGCGTTTTAAATTATAACAATAAATAGAGGAGTTTAACAATAAAAATGAAAGAAATATTAATAAATTCTAATAATTGTAATCAAAGAATTGATAAATTAGTAAGAAAGTATCTCAATGATGCTCCTTTAAGTTTTATTTATAAAACATTTAGAAAAAAAGATATAAAAGTTAATGGCCATTGGGTTGATAAAGATTATATATTAAAAGAAAATGACGTTGTAAGAATCTATATAAAAGATGAAGCTTTAAATGAGTTTAATAATCCTAAAAAAGTTGAATCTATTAAATTTAATGATTTAAACATAATATATGAAGATAAAAATATATTAATTGTTAATAAACCTAAAGGATTATTAGTTCACGGAGATAACGAAGAAAAG
>CAVDQJ010000126.1:0-10826 GCA_963611005.1 bacterium
GGGTATAAAAAATATCTGTTAATCAAAAAAAGTTTCATTCGAAACATATATTTATTGCATTCAAAAATAAATAGTAATTTTTTTAAAAAATTCGAAATTATTTTATTGATATTAAGTCATTTTATTGTTAAATTATTGAATGTAAGGGCTTACATTATGAAAACTATTTATTTAAATTTGAAAAGATTTGATGTACCTAAAAATTTAGGCGGAGTCAATAATATCGGAACTTCCGAAACATATGGAAAGGAAATTACTGAATATATTGAAAAACTTGAAGATTTTAATTATGTAATTTATTTTCAAGAATCTAATTTAATTCCTTCGATTAAAGTTGCAAACAAAACAAGAATCGGTTGCCAAGGTGTTCACTATGATGATGTTGAAGAAGGACATAATTTTGGAGCTTACACAACATTTAGAACTGCTAAATCAATGGTAAGTTTAGGTGTTAAAGATGCTTTAATCGGACACTGCGAAGAAAGAAAACATTTAAATTACATCATGTCATTAGGTGGAAATAATGGAGATATCAATACAATATTAAACCAAGAAGTTAAAATGGCTACAAAACAAGGTATGAAAGTACTTTATTGTATTGGTGAAAAAGCTGAAGAACAAGATCATAAATACGACGTTTTAAGAAAACAAATTGAAGTTGGTCTTAAAGATGTCGATTTAAAATATATCACTATTGCTTACGAGCCTGTTTGGGCAATAGGACCTGGTAAAATACCACCAGATAAAGAATATATTGAGGATATAGCAAAATTTATAAAATCTATAGTTAATGTTGAAGTCGTTTATGGAGGCGGTCTTAAGGTTGAAAATGCTAAGATGATTGCTTCTATTAAAGAACTTGATGGAGGCTTAATAGCTTTAACAAGATTTGGTAAAGACTTTGGATTTAACTTAGAAGATTTTAAAGAAATTGTAAAAACATATAAGGAAGGTTTATAAAATGGAAATTAAATTAGAATACGGAGATGGTCAAGTTAACGTAACATTACCTGATAAAAATGTTGATGTTTTTGAAACAGGTATTACAGTTAAAGATCCAAAAGGATTAGATGACGTTAAAGGTGAAACTTTAAAAGCTATATTAAATCCAATTGGTGTTGATCCAATTTCTAAACAAGTTCATAAAGGAAGCAAAATTGTTATTGTTTTCCCTGATAAAGTTAAAGGTGGATTCCAAGAAGATTCACATAGAAAAACAGCTATACCACTTATCATTGATGAATGTTTAAAAGCTGGTGCTGAAGAAAAAGATATTATGTTAATCTGTTCAAACGGATTACATAGAAAAAATAAACCTGAAGAAATTAGAAAAATATTAGGCGATGAAATCTTTAATAGATTTTATGATAAAGGACAAATCATTAATCATGACTCAGAAGATTGGGAACATTTAGTTGATTTAGGAAATGAACCTAAATTTGGTGCTAAAGTTGTTATTAATAAATATGTATACGATGCAGATATCGCTTTCTTAATTGGTCACGTCCAAGGAAATCCTTATGGCGGATATAGTGGCGGATATAAACACTGTGCAACTGGTATTTCAAACTGGGAATGTATTTCTTCTCACCACTGCCCTGCTGTTATGCATAGAGATGATTTTGTTCCTGTTACATCACATTCATTAATGAGACAAAAATTTGATGCTATTGGTGATTGGATGGAAAAATGTATGGGTAAAAAATTCTTTACAGTTGACGCTGTATTAGATAGTTTCTCCCATCAAATCGCTATCTTTGCTGGATATGCTAAATTAATTGAGCCAATGTCATGGGAAATCGCAGATAAAAGAACTTATGTTAAATGGGCTGATAAAAAATATGATGTTATCGTATTTGGATTACCAAATGATTTCCAATATGGTACAAGACAAGGTAGAAACCCAATTTTAGTTGAACAAGCTATTTCTGCTCAAGTTATTAGACTTAAACGTGTAATGAGCGATAATCCAGTTATTATTGCTTTAGCTCAATGTGATGGTGATTTCGGTGATGACGAATTCCCTGCTATGAAAGAAGTTTATGACTACTTCCAAACACACGGAAATACACTTCCAGAAATCGAAGAGTATTACAAAACCACAAACAATCAAAAATATTTCGATATGTATAGATTTAATTATGCATTCCATCCATATCATGCTTTCTCAATGATCTCTTGTGCTCATATCGCTGAAAGAGATTGTAAAGCTGTCTATATCGTTGGAGCAAAAGCTCCTGGTACAGCTAGAGAAATGGGAATGAAAACAAGATCTAGCGTAATGGAAGCATTAGCTGACGCTAAAAAATATGTTGGTGAAAATCCAAATATCTTAGTATTACCTATGACATTTAAACGTCCTAGTGTTCATTTATGTATGAAAGATTCAAAGGAGTTTAAATAATATGTTAGACAAGAAATTCTTATATATTAAAGGTGAAGATATTAAACATGGTAAAGTACCTATTGATGTATTCAATACAAAAGAAGGTACATTCTTAAATATGGCTTGTGAAATGGTCAATTGTATTGTTGAAAATAACAAAAACAATAAGAAAACCTTATTCATTTGTCCATTAGGTCCAGTTGGACAATATCCATATTTTGTTGATATGATTAATGCTAATAAAATTTCATTAAAGAATGTTACATTTATCAATATGGATGAATATTTAGATGAAGATGGAGAACCATTATCAATTGATAACCCACTTTCATTTAAACATATTATGTATGAAAAATGTTATAATATGATTGATAAAGAATTATTAATGGATGAATCTCAAAGAATCTTCCCTACTAAAGATAATGCAAAATTAATCGATGAAGTTATTGCAAAACATGGTGGAGTTGATATTTGCTTTGGTGGCATTGGTATTACTGGTCATATGGCATTTAACGAACCTCCATTTGAAGGAGAAAATGTTACTGAAGAAGAATTTGTAAATTCTACAGTCAGAGTTCAAAAGATTTCTCAAGAAACTAGAGTTGTTAATTCAATGGATGAATATAACGGAGCATATTACTTAATGCCTGAATATTGTGTTACAATTGGATTAAAACAAATCTTAAATAGTAAAAAAATTAGATTATATTGTTTTAGAGATTGGCATAAATCAGTTGTAAGAAGAGCATCATTTGGCCCTTGTTCAATCGATTTCCCTGCTTCTTTATTACAAAAACATAAGGATGCTAGAATTGGTATTCCTGAAAATTTAACAAAATAAGGAGAAATAAATTTATGAAAAAATTACCAAAACCTAAATTTATTCAAAATTACGAAGCTAAAAAGGAAGAAGAAATTGCTAAAGTTGATGTTTCTTCATTATCTAAGCCAGTAAACGATGCTGCTACTAGCGGACCTAAAAAGATGAAAGATTTTAGTCTTTGGAAAGGTTGGAAAACTGCTCTTGTTGGTTTAGCTGGTGTTGTATTCATTATCTTTATATGGTGGTTATATTCTTTTATTAAAGTTAACACTGGTGGAACTAGTTGGTTATCAGATCCATGGACAGTATTAAACGCTTTCATTGATATGGCAGGTAGAAAAAATACATATTTATGGGAACATTTAGGTATGTCATTACAACGTGTTATAATTGGTTATGCATTAGCTATTGTCACTTCTATTCCAGTAGCATTCGTTATGGCATGGTATAAACCTGTTAGAGCATTCTTAGATCCATTCATTCAATTTATGAGATGTATTCCACCTATTGCTTATGTTCCAATTGTTGTTGCTGCATTTGCAAATAGTGGCGAAGAATCATCAAAATACTTTATCATTTGGATGGCTTGTTTCTTAACGATGACCGTTACAATTTATCAAGGTGTTAGAAACGTTGATTTAACATTAGTTAAAGCCGCTTATACATTCGGTGCTAGAGATAGAAACTTATTTATGGGTGTTATTGTTCCTAGCTCATTCCCATTCATCTTAACAGCATTAAGACTTGGTGTTGGTGCTGCTATGACTACTCTTGTTGCATCTGAACTTACTGGTACTACAATGGGATTAGGTTCATTTATCAATACACAGGGAAGCTTGTTGAATATGCAAAACTGTGTAATGGGTATTATAGTCTTAGGTATTTGTGGTATCTTACTTGATAAAGTCTTATTAGTTATCGAAAAACGATTAACTAGATGGAAATAATTGAAGAGGTAAATAATTATGGAAAATGAAAACGAAGTTGTTGTTGATATTAAAGGTGTTAGAAAAATTTACCCTGTTCAAAACGGAGATGATGTTATCGCTTTAAATGGTGTTGATCTCCAAATTAGAAAAAATGAATTTATTTGTGTTGTTGGTCCTTCAGGATGTGGTAAAACAACATTATTAAATATCATTGCTGGACTTGAACAACCTACTGAAGGTGAAGCTACAATTCACGGAAGACCAATTCTTGGACCTGGTCCAGATAGAGGCGTTATCTTCCAACAATACGCTTTATTCCCTTGGTTAACTGTTAAAAAGAATGTCATGTATTCTACTAAATTCATTAAACATATGGTTCCTGTTTTAAAGAAAAACAAAGAAACTGGTGAATATGAACAAGTTATGACTACTGATGAAAATGGTAATGAAGTACCATTAATGAAAAAAGCAAAATATACAAAACTTGAAAGAGAAGCTATCGCTAGAAAATATATCGATATGGTTCAACTTAACGGTTTTGAAAATAAATACCCTAAAGAATTATCTGGTGGTATGAAGCAACGTGTAGCTATCGCAAGAGGCTATGCATTAAACAGTGAAGTTTTACTTCTTGATGAACCATTTGGTGCTCTTGATGCTCAAACAAGATCACAACTTCAAGAAGATTTATTAAAAACTTGGGAAAAAGAAAGAAAGACATGTTTCTTTATTACACACGATGTCGATGAATGTGTATTACTTGCTTCTAGAGTCATTATTATGAGTGCTAGACCTGGTCAAGTTAAAGAAATTATTAATATCGATCTTCCATATCCTAGAACTCAAGCTACAAAACTTGATCCAAAATTCCAAGAATATAGAAACTATATTTGGGATGTTGTCTACAAGATGTATCTTAGCAGTTCAAGACATTAATTAAGCTAAAACAAATGAAAATTTGTTAAATAAATTAAATAATAATAAAGGAGAACAAAATGAAAAAAATTAATTTATTAGTCGCAGCATGTGCTGTTGGTTTAGCAGCAGGCTCAGTCGTTAGTTGTGGCGGCACAAAAACTGATGACTCAAATTTACCTACTGTTAAAATTGGACTTCACCTTAATTTAGGTGCAGGTGCTGGTTATTCAGCTATTCAACAAGGATTCTTCAAAGAAGAAGGTGTTAATGTTGAATTTGAAACTGGTGGTGGACCAGCTTTAGCTACTAAAGTTGTTGAAGGTAGTTTAAACGTTTCATTTATGGGTGGCGGTGTTGCTTGGCACTATTTTAGAAGCAACCAACCAATCAAAATCGCTGCATTAGATAATTTAACAGATGATGATCGTTTAATCGCAACAAATACAGGAAAAGGAAAGAATTTAACAATCAATTCAAGCCTTGATGATATTGGTGCAGCTTTAAAGGGAGCTAAAGTTGCTTTAGATTTAACAGCTACTCCTGCTACATTCTTCTCAACATTAGTTACTGAATATAATAGAGGAAAAGCAGACACAGATAAACTTTGGTATAGTGATGGTACTAATTCTATTCCTGCACAATATGAAGCTGGTAATAAAGTTGATGTTGTAAACACTACAAATGCTAACCTTGCTACTACAATGCAAAGCGGAAACTATGATTTCTGTGTTGCTTTTGCTCCTGTTTCAACAACACTTACAAAAGATTCTTCAAAATTCAAAGAAGTTTGTAAGACATCAACACACTTCAACGAATCATATCAACCATCAACATGGGCTGTTAATAGTGAATGGTTAAAGAATAACGAAGATACTTTCAAAAAATTCATGAGAGGTCTTGTTAGAGGTATGAATTATAGACATGATCACCCAGAAAAAACATGTGAAGATATCGAAACTTTAACAAAAGGAACAGTTACTGCTTCTTCATTAAATACTGATATTGCTGTATGGCTTAATGCTGATCAACAACTTGAACTTTGGAACAACACAAAAATGGTTCAATACACTGAAAACATTAGAGCTGCAAAACTTGCTGATGCTTCTCACGAAACAGATAGCTCAATCACAGTTTCAAAAGCTAATGTATATAGTTATTTAATCGAAGCTTGTAATGCTCTTAAAAGCAACTAATTAAATATTAAATAATTATTATAAAGAGGGCATTTAGCCCTCTTTATTTTTAAAAAAGTTATATAATAATAAAGGAGATATTATGTATTACTTTCTATTTTCTTTAATCGTATTAATAGCTTCTACTTTAGGAGCTTTAGCAGGTATTGGAGGAGGCGTTATTATACGTCCTGCTTTAGATGCTTTTAATTACTATCAAGAACCACTTATAGTTAACTTTTTAAGTGCTTTTTGTGTTTTAGCTGTAGCATTAACAAGTGTTATTAAAAGAATAATAACAAAACAAAAAATAGATAACTATTTAACAAGTATATTCTTGGGAATTGGTGCTGCTACTGGTGGAGTTGCAGGTAATTATTTATTTAAATTAGTTAAAGCTGCATCCAATAAAAACTGGTTAGTTATCATTCAATCTATTGTACTCATACTATTCTTAATATTCGTTATTGTATATATGCTAGTATTAAAGAAAAAAGGAATACAGTTTAAAATAAAAAACCGGGCTATAAAAATATTAATAGGTTTATTCTTAGGAATAGCCTCATCCTTCTTAGGAATTGGAGGAGGACCTATAAATGTAGCAGTTCTTTGTTTCTTCTTCTCTATGACCATGAAAGAAGCATCAATTAACAGTTTAATAATTATTATATTCTCTCAAACATCTAAAATAATTGTTGCATTAATTGATGGATCATTATTATCTCCTGCTACTAATATGGACTGGTGGATGTTATTATGTTTAGTACCTATTGCTGTTGGCGGATCGCTTCTTGGATCATGGCTTAACAAAAAACTCAGTGAAAAAACAATATTATATGTATATATAGTTTCAGTATTTGTTATTATAGGTATCAATCTTTATAACATAATAATGAATTCATTAACCCTCGGTGGAATTATCTAAATTTAAAAAACATATGGATTTCCCATATGTTTTTATTTTTATTCAAAATAAAAGGCTACTTTATGTAGCCTTTTTAATTTAGATTATATTAAGTTATAAACCGAATTTCTTAATTCTTTCCCATCTATCTTTTGCACATTTTTCATTCTTTGCGAATAATTCTTCATAGTGTTCTGGATTGACTTTTGGTAATTGAGAATATCTAGTTTCTTTCATGATGAATTCTTTAATTTTGCTAAAGTCTGGTTCTTTACAATCTATTGTTAATCCAGGTTTGCCTTCTGCTACTAAACGAGGATCATATCTAAATGTTGTAAAGTATCCGCATTCTACTGCTTCTTTTTCAGTTTCAATAGAATTTACCATTCCACCTTTAATACCTTGATTAATACAAGGAGCATAACAGATAATTAATGATGGACCATTGTAGCTTTCAGCTTCTTTCATAGCTTTAATTGCAGCTACTGGATTTGCTCCTAATGCGATTTGAGCAACATATACTGTTCCATAACTCATCGCCATTAAAGCAAGATTTTTCTTTGCTTGACGTTTTCCGCTTGCAGTAAATTGAGCAATACTTCCTGTTTGAGAAGATTTTGAAGATTGACCACCAGTATTTGAATAGACTTCAGTATCTAAACACATGACATTGATATCATCTTCACTAGCAAGAACATGGTCTAATCCACCAAAACCGATATCATATGCCCATCCGTCTCCACCAATAATCCAAACAGATTTATCAAGTAAATCATCTTTATAATTCAATACTTCTTTTACTGCTTTATTTTTACTAGATTCAACAAGTTTAACAAGGTTAGGAATAATCTTTCTAGCAACTTCTTTATTTTTAATATTAGCAAGATATTCTTTAATAACTTCTTTTAATTCTTTTTCTACACTTCTTGAACTTAATGCATTATTTAATATAGTTGAGATAGCAGCAAGTTTATAATCTGTTGATAATCTCATACCATATCCGAATTCAGCATTATCTTCAAATAATGAGTTAGCCCAAGCAACACCATTATTATTTTTATCATTAACAAATGGAGTTTCAGGAGTAGAACCACTATAAATTGAAGAACAACCTGTAGCATTAGCAATTAATAAATCTTTACCAAATAATTGAGATAATAATCTATAATATGGAGTTTCTCCACATCCAGCACAAGCTCCACTAATTTCCATATAAGGCATCATAAATCCAACACCTTTAACTGTAGTAAGTGGGAATTTATCTTCTTTATAAACTACATGTTTATATAAATATTCAGCATATTTTTCGTTATCAAATTCAGATTTAGCTTCTTTTAATTCAATAGCAATCTTGCCATTTCCAAGTTTAGCCGCAGTCTTATTAGCCATACATTCTTTAACACAAAGACCACATCCGACACAGTTTTTAGGTGATACTTGAATGATATATTTTAAATCTTTAACAGTTGGACCGATTGCAGGTTTAACTAAAGATTCTAATCCTTCAGGTCCATTTTTAACTTCTTCATCAGTTAATAAGAATGGTCTTATTGTAGCATGAGGGCAAACAAATGCACATTGGTTACATTCAATACAATTTTCTTTATGCCAAACAGGGACTCTATCAGCGATGCTTCTTTGTTCTTTATATGTGACATTTTCTCTCATTGTACCATTCAACAATTCATATTTTGTAAATGTAGATGTAGGTAAATCATAACCATCAAGAGTATTGATATAATCGACATATGTATCGATATATTCATCACCGATTGTCTTTCTTTCTCTTAAAGGAGATAAACTACTCCATGAAGGATCAACTTTAACTTCTCTAAGTCCTTCTGTACCTTTATCGATTGCAGTGTAGTTAAGTTTAACAACTTCTTCACCTTTTTTAGAATATGTTTTTTCAGCTAATTTCTTCATCCATTTATTAGCTTCTTCATAAGGCATAATTTGAGGATTTAAATAGAAGAAAGCTGATTGAAGAATAGTATTTGTATGTCTTCCCATTCCGATTTCAAGAGCTATTTTATTTGCATCGATAACATAGAATTTTGCATGTTTGGTAGCTAATTGATATTTAACTCTATTAGGAAGAGATTTAACTAATTGTTCATCGGACATATCAGTATTAAGTAAGAATGTTCCACCATCTTTTAAATTCTTTAACATATCAAATTTTAAGATGTATGTATCAAGTGAACAGCTTACAAAATCTGCATGTTCTACATAGTATGTTGAATGAATTGGTTCTTTTCCAAATCTAAGGTGAGAACGTGTAACGCCTCCACTCTTTTTAGAATCATATGCAAAATAAGCTTGAGCATATTGATGAGTTGCATCACCAATAATTTTAATAGATGATTTATTAGCACCGACTGTACCATCACTTCCTAAACCATAGAATAAACATGATGTATAACTATGTGCGATTTCATATTTTTCATCAACTGGTATTGAAAGATTAGTTACATCATCAACAATTCCTATTGTAAAGTTATGATGTTCTTTACCACTTAACATAAAATCAAATACTGATTTAACATGTTTTGGTTGAGTATCTTTACTTGATAAACCATATCTTCCACCAATAACTTTAATATTCTTTTTACCCATTAAATTTAAAGCACTAGTTACATCTTCATATAATCCTTCACCAACACTTCCTAATTCTTTAGTTCTATCTAATACAGCGACTTCTTTTGTAGTTCTAGGTAATGCTTTAACTAATAATTCAGCTGAGAATGGTCTATAAAGATGAACTCTAACCATACCAACTTTTTCACCTTTATTCATTAAATCTGTAACTACTTCATAAGCTGTTTCGTTAATGCTACCCATAGCGATAATAACTTTAGTAGCATCTTTAGCTCCATAATAAACAAAAGGAGCATAATTTCTTCCAGTTAATTTAGATACTTTCTTTAAATATTTAACTGCGACAGGTAAAACATTATTAAAATGTTCGTTTTGAGCTTCTCTACCTTGGAAATAAATATCATCATTTTCAGCTCCACCTCTTGTAACAGCGTGTCCATGAGGATTTAAAGCATTCTTTTTAAATTCATTAACTTTATCCCATGGTACTAATTTCTTCCATTCTTCATCATCTAAAAATTCAACATTTTGAATTTCGTGTGATGTTCTAAATCCATCAAAGAAATGACATACTGGATAACTTGCATCGATTGCAATTAAATGAGCAACTGAAGCTAAATCAGCAACTTCTTGAACACTATCTGAACATAACATAGCAATTCCTGTTTGTCTTATAGCATAAACGTCTTGATGATCACCAAAAATTGATAATGATCTAGTTGCTAAACTTCTAGCACTGACATGCATTACAGCAGGAAGTAATTCTCCACACCATTTATAAACATTAGGAATCATTAATAATAAACCTTGGCTAGCTGTATAAGTTGTAGCAAAAGCTCCGCCTTGCATAGCACCATGAAGAGCACCAGAAGCACCACCTTCAGATTGCATTTCACAAACTTTAACAGGATTACCAAAGAAATTTTTCTTACCTTGTGATGAATATATATCGACGTAATTTGCCATTGGTGAAGATGGAGTAATTGGGAAAATAGCAGCAACTTCTGTAAAATTATAACTCATTAAAGCTGCAGCGGTATTACCATCGACACTAAGCATTTTTTTCTTAATATCAGCCATATTATTTTCTCCT
>CAVDQJ010000127.1:0-6988 GCA_963611005.1 bacterium
TGATTTAACAGGAGAAACATTAACAAATAACTATTTATTTAAAGAAGATAAATTTGAAAAAGACAATAAACTTTATCAATACACATATAATGAAGATTCAAGTAGTTGGATATTAGCAAGTAGTGATTCTTCATCTAGTTATAATGTTTATCCTAGAGGAAAAGAATTTTTTATACCTCATATGTCAAGTGTAAGTCCATCATTATTCACTAAAGAAGATAATACATATAAAATTAACAATGAATACGCTATCGCATTTATTGGAAATGGATTTTTAAGCGATATAGAAAGTAATACATATTTTTCATTAGGTTATGGAACAGGATGTACATTTACATACGATTCAACTAACAATGAAATTAGTATAGATTTACCATTTTATTATGTCTATAACGGCTATTATTATTCAATGAATGTAAATATTGTTTATAAAAATATAGGTAAAACTACTTTACCTATTAGTTATTAGGAGGTAATTTGTATGAATAAAAAATTAAATATATTATCAATATTCTTATTATCTTCAATGTTATTTTCTTGTAATCAAGGAACACAAGAAAACCCTAGTTATATCAAAGATTTTATAAATAACGCTAGTAAATCCTATACGGTTTTAGCTAAAGAAAAAGAAATAGTCAATAAAGAAGATGGTTCTAATTTATATACTAATGATTATAATTATTCTATTTTATCAGTTAGTGGTAGTAATGCTAGGATTAAAGAAGATATAACTTATACTCAAAATGGAACTACACAAGTTACATCCATTTCATATGTTAAAGATAAAGATGGATATGTAGCTACAGAAGTATTAAATTATAAAAATGAAATAACTACAAAATATGTTTATGATTCAAATAATTATAAACAAGTATATGATAATGAATATAGAAATCCATTTTCATTAATAACAAGTAGTGATTTAAGTAGTGTAGAATCTAATAAATATAGATTAAAAGATAATAAAACAAGTATGTTTGGTTATTATTTATTAGGAATTGATTATCCTTTAAGTGATGTTTATTTTAACTTTAAAGATGAAAAATTAGAAAATATTTTATTCGAAACTAAAGAATATGAAGGAATTAGCGAAGATGCTAATACTGGAAAATACATAAAAATTAAATATAAATATTCTACAGAAATCTATATTTATGAAGAAGGAAATACAAAAATAAATAGTATTGAAACTCAAAAAAGTAGAAATAAAGAAAAAGAAACTATCTTAAAAAATGCATTAAGTGAATTAACTGGAAACTATACTATTACAATGAATGAACATGATAGAGATGAAAGTCCAAATCATGACTATGATGGTATATGGTATTTTGATGGATCTAGTAAAGTTTATCATAGACAAAGCGCTAATAGTGAAGTTAGAAATTATGATTTATATTATAAAATTGATAAAACAATGGCAGATGATGATAAATTAAGATTGTTTGATTTTAACGAAGATACATTAACTTGGGATTATTATAAACCAATCAATTCTAGATCTTATAATGTTGATCCAAAAACATATGATTATTTCGTTTTAAAATGTTTAGATATCGCTCCTGAATTATTTAAATATGATGAAGAAAACAATAAATTTGTATGTGATAACAAATATGTTTTAGGTTATATGGGTAATTATTTATTACCAGGATGTTATGCTTTAACTTACTTTACTTATGGAGAAGGCGATAAAGCTGAAATATTCTTAAATTCTAATAATAAGATTAAAAAGATAAGTGTAGGTTATACATATACCGATTCTCAAGGTTATGAAATTCCTAGAGATGTCGATATGACTTTTGCTAATATTGGAACTACTGTTTTACCAGATTATATTGAGGCTTAATTATGAAAAGAAACAAGATTATTTTATTAACAGCGTTATCTTTATTATCAACTGGTGTTATTTCTATTACAAGTTGTAATGAAACAAAACAAAATCAAGATACAAAAGTTACAATTGCTACTCCTAGTAAAACTACTTTATTAGTAGGAGATTCTTTAGAATTAAATATCGATGTAAATGTAACTCATGACGTAAGTGATATTAAATTAATTAGTAGAGATGAAACCGTAATTAGTGTTAAAAACCATACTATTACTGCATTAAAAAAAGGTTTTTCATATGTTCATGCTGAATATAATGGTGTTAAAAGTGAAGAGATTAGATTTACCGTAGAAGAAAAAGACAATACCATTTCTTTAAGTATTGATACTCCAAGTAAATCAACTTTAACAGTAGATGAAACTTTAACATTAAGTGTTACATCAAATAATATTACTGATAAAGATTCTATTTATTTAAAATCAAGTGATTCAAATATTGTCTCTATTAAAGGCATGGTTTTAACTGCTAAAAAAGCTGGTACTGTTAAAATTAGTGCAAATTATAAAGAATATGCAAGTGAATCAATAGAGATTAAAGTTGTTGATAAAGTAACACTTGTTTTAAATAACCCTACTAAAACCTCTATGTTTATAGATGAAACAATGTCTTTTAGTTATGAACTTAAAAATGCCACAGATACAAACAATGTTAATTTTGTTTCTAGTGATCCAACTGTAGCTACATTTTCAAATAATGTTTTAACTGGTTTAAAAGAAGGAACTACAAAAGTATATGCTACTTATAAAGATATAAAATCTAATGAAATAACTATTCAAATACTTCAAAAAGAAGAATTAAGTTTAGTCATTTTAACTCCAAGTAAAACTACATTAGAAATAGATGAAACTTTAACTTTAACTAAAGAAGTTAAAAATAACTATGATAATCTTCCTGTAACATGGAACAGTTCAAATAGTGATGTTTTAAGTGTTGATAATAATGGAAATATTAAAGCGTTATCAATTGGAACAAGTGAAGTTACTTTAATATGTGGAGATAAAACTTCTTCACCATTAACTATTACAGTAATCGCAGGAAAACCTACCTCTTTTTCAATTTCTTTTAGAAAAAATTATATTGGAATTGGTGAAGAATTAACTCCTACTAGTACATTTTTACCATTAGGAAGTACTGATACATATACTTTATCATCAAGTGATGAAACTAAAATTGAAATAGATGGAAATAAAATTATTGGTAAAAAGAAAACTAGTGATGATGAAGTAGTTACAATTACTGCAACAACATCAAATGGATTAGTTACTAATTATCAAATGAAAGTTTATTCAATTGGAGATAGTGCAATTAATGAATTAACTGATTTATTAAATACTTCTTTATCTAAAGAAAAAGATAATGTTAATAGTGGAACATATAAAGAAGAAGAATATGATGGATCTGATGAATTAAGTTCTAAAATTGATGATACTTATACAGTATATAATGATAAATTAGAAGTTAAAGGAACATATACCGATTCTTCAAAAACTCATAATACATTTAGAAGTTTATCAATTAAAGATGATCTTTTATATTATGTTGATAAAGAAGATGATGAATATACTTATTATACTAAAGCATTTAATTTAGTCGATGGAAGTGCTACTGGGTATGATGGAAATTATAATAAAGAAGAAGCAAAAGACATTACAAAATTACCTATATTTCTTAGACAAAACTATTCACATAGTAATAGTGGAGTTAGTAGAAATATATTAAAAAAGGTATTAGATACTAGCTATTTTAATTGTGAAGATGCTAAAAAAGCTATTAAATTTACATATATTGATGGAGTATATACAATCTCATCAAATTATACTTCAACAAACTTTAGTAAAGCTTATGATTCTAAATTAACATTAAAATTTGTTGATGGATTACTTGTAAGTTCAAGTGGAGAATTTGTAACTTATACAACTGATGATGATACAAGCGTAATAACTGATAAAAATAAAACAGTTAAAATAGAAACAACATGTAATAGTGGTGTTAGAATTGATTCTTCGTCTGATACTTTTGATTACAATTCTTTATATTACACTGATTACACAGCTAAATTTAAAAAAGGTTATGGATCTAGTTTAGTATATACAAACGAATACAATGTTGGAGAAAGTGCAGATCTTGATATTAGTGAAACTTTACCTTCGTCTGCTACAGATAAAATTGATGATGTAGTTATAGAAAGTGTAAGTGATAGTGAAGCTGCTACAATTTCTACTTCTAAAAAATCAATTAAATTTAATAAAGCGATTGATAATTTAAAAGTAGTTGTAACTTCTAAAAAAGGTATTAAAAAAGAATTTACTTTAAAAGCAACTGAAGTAGGTCCAACTAAGATTGGTATTTCAAGTACAGCAACTTTAAGATTACCATCTAAAGATGTAATCAATTTTGAAAGAAAGGTTTCTATTATTCCTACACCAAGTACTTGTAAATTAGATTTAAGATATGAATTTAGTCAAAATGAAGCTGAAGCAACTGTAAGAATTGATGGTAATTATTTGTATATTAAAGGTACAAAAGCAGGTACATCTACAATTAAAATCTATGATAGTAGATTACCAGATGGAGCAATTACTAAAACAATTACATATTATGATTTATCTGATGAAGGGTTAATTAAAATGTATAATTCTTCTACACTTAAATGTTCTAACAATAATAATATTAGTGATTTTTCAATTTCAATAGATGAAACTACTAAAAAAGGCACATTTAGTTTTGAATATGCTGGAGAAGTAATGAGTGCAGATGTTGAAGCTAAAAATAATTCATTAGTATTTACTAATTTAACTGATGAATCTGGTGATTATTCTTTAACTAGTATAAAATTAGGTGAAGATGCTTATAAAGGTAATGGATATGGTCTTATAAGAGTTGTAGTTGATGATTATGATAATTCTTATAACGCTGATGTTTATATTTATTAAAAGGAGTGGGAAAACATATGGAAATTAATGATAAAGTTATTAAATTATTAAACAATTCACATTGTGAATATCAAGTTATTGATAACATTAAAAAGTTATTAAATGATGCTAATTTTATTGAATTAAAAGAAAGTGAAGACTTTAAAGTTGAAAAAGGAAAATCATATTATGTAACTAGAAATATGAGTTCTATTATAGCTTTTAAAGTAAGTGAAAATATTTCTTCTTTATATTATAAAATCGTAGCAAGTCATTCAGATTCACCAGCTTTAAAAATTAAAGAAAATCCAACATTAATTATTAATGATTATAATGTTTTAAAAGTAGAAAAATATGGTGGAATGATCGACTCTTGTTGGCTTGATAAACCTTTAGGAATATCAGGAAGAATCGTATATAAAAAAGGAAATAGCATTGAAACTAGATTAGTTGATTTTAATGATGATATCGCTATTATTCCTAATTTAGCAATACATTTTAATAGAGAAATCAATACTGGATTTGCTTATAATCCTCAAAAAGATTTAATGCCTATTATTGGAATCAATAAAGAAGATTTATTCTTAAATTTAATTAATTCTACAGCAAAAGAAAATGAAGAAATTCTTTCTTATGATTTATATTTATTTAATAGAGAAGAAGCAAAATATTTAGGCATTAATAAAGAATTCATCACTTCACCTAAACTTGATGATTTAGCATGTGCTTATTCATCTATTTTAGGTTTAATAGATTCTAAAAATAGTGATGGAATTGATGTTTGTGTAGTCTTTAATAATGAAGAAGTTGGAAGCAATTCTATTAATGGTGCAGACTCTGATTTTTTAAGAATAAATTTAAAAAGAGTGGCTAAATCATTAGGTTTTTATAGTGAAGAACATAAAAAAGCATTAGCAAAATCATTCTTAATTAGTGCAGATAACGCTCATGCTTTACATCCAAATTATGTTGAAAAATCAGATAATAAAAATCTTGTTTATGTAAATGGAGGAATTGTAGTTAAACATAATTCCAATATGTCTTATACAAGTGATGCTTTCTCAAGTTCAATATTTAAACTTGTAGCTGATAAAGCAAATGTCAAAACACAAGATTTTTATAATAGAAGTGATATTAGAGGCGGATCAACTTTAGGAAATATCTCTAATAGTCAAATTTCTTTTAATAGTGTTGATATTGGAATTGGTCAACTTGCAATGCATTCTAATTATGAAATGCTTGGAAGTAGTGATTTAAATGACATGTACTTAGTTTTAAAAGAATTTTATAATTCTAATTTAGAAATTAAAGACATGAAGGCTAGTATAAAATAGTTTAATTTTTTAATTAAATTATCTATAATATTTATTGTTTAAAGGAGAAATTAAAAATGGCAAAAACATATCAATTAGTTTTAGTTAGACATGGTGAATCTGAATGGAATAAATTAAATTTATTCACAGGTTGGACAGATGTTGAATTATCTGAAAAAGGCGTTGAAGAAGCAAAAAATGGTGGAAGATTATTAAAAGAAGCAGGATTCCATTTTGATTGTGCATATACTTCTTATTTAAAAAGAGCTATTCACACTTTAAATTTCATTTTAGGTGAAATGGGCGAAGAATATATCCCAGTTACAAAAACTTGGAGATTAAATGAAAGACATTATGGTGCATTACAAGGATTAAATAAAGCTGAAACAGCTGAAAAATATGGTGATGCTCAAGTTAAAGTTTGGAGAAGAAGTTATGATGTTCAACCTCCAGCACTTGAAAGTGGTGATGAAAGAAATCCAGCAAATCAAAAAGCATATGAAGGTGTATCAATCAGCGATTTACCTTTAACAGAATGTTTAAAAGATACAGTTGCTCGTGTTCTTCCTTATTGGGAAGTTGAAATTAAACCAGCAATCGTAAGTGGTAAAAAAGTTATTATCGCTGCTCATGGTAACAGTTTAAGAGCTTTAGTTAAATATTTAGAAAACATCAGTGATGATGAAATCGTTAACTTAAATATTCCTACAGGTGTCCCACTTGTTTATGAATTTGATGAACATTTCAACGTTATTTCAAAGAAATATTTAGGCGACCAAGAAGCAATTGCTGCTGCTATGAATGCTGTTGCAAATCAAGGTAAAGCTAAGAAATAAAAATTAAAAGACCTTCGGGTCTTTTTATTTGTATAAATA
>CAVDQJ010000127.1:6998-9813 GCA_963611005.1 bacterium
ATATTATAATTTTAACTAGTTAGAAAAAGGAAAAGAGAAATGAAAAAAGTATTTGAAAAAGAGTTTTTCGGAAAAAAACTCATTGTTGAAATCGGCGAAATAGCAAAACAAGCCGATGGTGCCGTTTTTGTTAGATATAACGACACAGTTGTATTATCTACAGTTTGCTGTAGTGATGAACCAAAGGAAGGTGATTTCTTCCCATTAACCGTTACATACGAAGAAAAACAATACGCTGTTGGAAGAATTCCAGGCGGATTTTTAAGAAGAGAAGGTAGACCTGGAGAACATGCTACATTAACAGCTCGTTTAATCGATAGACCTATTAGACCAATGTTTTCTGATGGATTTAGAAATGAAGTTCAAATCATTAATACAGTTATGAGCGTTGATTTAGATTCAACTCCTGAAATGACTGCAATGTTTGGATCAAGTTTATCATTATGTGTTAGTGATATTCCTTTTGATGGTCCTATCGCTGGAGTTTATGTTGGTAGAGTTAATGGAAAATTAGTCATCAACCCATCTGTCGAAGAAAGAAAACAATCAGATTTAAATTTAGCAGTTGCTGGTACTAAAGAAGCTATTAACATGGTTGAAGCTGGTGCTAATGAATTAAGCGAAGATGAAATGCTTGATGCAATCATGTTTGGTCATGAAGCAATTAAACAACTTTGCGAATATCAAGTTGAAATCGCTAAAGAAGTTGGAAAAGCTAAAAGAGAAGTTTCTTTATATGCTCCAGATGAAAATATCGTTAAAGATATTTATGGAAGAATCGGAGAAAAAATGGTCAAAGCTATTTCAATCTTCGATAAACTTGAAAGACAAGATGCAATCGATGCATTAAAAGATGAAATTTTAGATGACTACGATAGTAGAGAATATGCAAATGAAAAAGATCATAAATTAACTATGTTAATGGTTAATGATATTCTTGAAGGAATGGTTGCTAAAGAAGTTAGAAGACTTATTACAGAAGAAAAAGTTAGACCTGATGGAAGAAAAATTGATGAAATTAGACCATTAGATGCTCAAGTTGATTTACTTCCAAGAGTTCATGGTTCTGCAATGTTTACAAGAGGACAAACACAAGTTATCTCAACTTGTACATTAGGAATTAAAGATGATGAACAAATTTTAGAAAGTTTATCTCCAGAAGATTCAAAGAGATGGATGCATCATTATAATTTCCCACCATTCTCAGTTGGTGAAATCGGAAAAACAGGTACTCCAGGAAGAAGAGAAATCGGTCATGGTGCACTTGGAGAAAGAGCATTAAGTTATGTTTTACCAAGTGAAGAAGAATTCCCTTACACAATTAGATGTGTTGCTGAAGTTGTTGAAAGTAACGGAAGTAGCTCACAAGCTTCAATCTGTGCTTCATGTATGGCTTTAATGGCTGCTGGTGTCCCAATTAGAAGAATGGTTAGCGGTATCGCTATGGGATTAATTACATCAGGACCTCTTGACGGAAATCATCCATATACAATTCTTACAGATATTCAAGGTTTAGAAGATCACTTTGGTGATATGGACTTTAAAGTTGCAGGTACTGAAAAAGGTGTCACAGCTTTACAAATGGATATCAAAATTAAAGGTGTCACACGTGAAATTCTTCACGACGCATTAATGCAAGCTCATAAAGCTAGAGCAGAAATTAGAGAAGTTATGTCTAAAGCTATTGCTGAACCAAGAAAAGAATTATCTAAATATGCTCCTAAGTTTGAAACATTCTATATCGATAAAGATAAGATTAAAGATGTTATCGGAAGTGGTGGAAAAGTTATCAATGATATCATTGAAAAATGCGACCAAGTTAAGATCGACATCGATGATGATGGTAAAGTAGTTTTATATCATACATCTCAAGAAATCTTAAATAAAACTAAAGCTATTATTGAAGGCATTGTTAAGGATGTAGTAATCGGCGAAGAATTCGTTGGTAAAATTACAAGAGTTGAAAATTATGGTGCTTTTGTAACATTATGTGGTAATAAAGAAGGTTTATTACATATTTCAAATTATAACTATGAATTCATTAAAGATGCTCATGATGTACTTCATGTTGGCGATGAAATCAAAGTTAAAGTAATCGAAATCGATGAAAAAGGTAAAGTTAAAGTATCTCATAAAGAATACGAAACTAAACCAGAAGGTTATCAAGAAAGAAAACCAAGCAATGGTGGAAAAAGAAATGATAACCATAAAAATGATGGAAAGAAATTTGAAAAGAAACAAGATTTCAAAAAAGAAACATATAAAAAAGAATTAGAAGATGATGGTTTTGTTGAAGTTAAAAAAGAACCAGTCGTTAAAGAAAGTAAAGTAGAAGAAAAACCTGCTGAAGAACCTAAAAAAAAGAAAGGTTTATTCGGTTGGATGAAAAAATAGTTAATTAAATGTTATATTTAATTGCAAGTGATATTCATGGATCTAAAGATGCTAGCGCTAAGCTAGTCTCTTTAGATAAAGAATATAATTTTAAAAAGATAATATTGTTAGGAGATATCGGTTATAGCGGTGCTAGAAATATACCTCCTAAAGATTATTATCCAATTGATGTATATTCATCATTATCTTTATTAAAAGATAAATTAATCGTGGTTAGAGGTAATTGCGATAGTAGAGTTGATGAGTTTGTTTTAGGTATTAAATTTAAAGATAAGATTAAATTTAAAATAGGAAAACATTATTTTTATTTAACTCATGGTGATTTATACTCTGAAGATGATTTTTCTTATAATGATAATGATTGTTTTATTTATGGACATACACATGTTTATAAATTAGAAAAACATGATAATCATTATTT